>DATCMP010000238.1:0-5874 GCA_036563365.1 Thermomicrobiales bacterium | reverse complement strand
GGAAGCGGTCGCGTTGTCGGGACACTACTCGTCGTGGGGGGGATACTCTTCGGGCTGATCGGCACGGCATGGCTCTTTGTCTCCGGCGCACGGGCCGGGGGGATCGTGTTGGGGATGGTCTTCCTGGCGATTCTCATTTTGCCCCTACTCGGCGGTGGGATTTACCTCCTCTTCCGTGGGCAAGCCGAGGTGAAGGATCAGGCCGAGGTCCAAAAGCAGCGCATGGTCTTGAACATGGTTGAGACGCGCGGCAAGGTCAAGATCTCGGATATTGCGCTCGAGATCAACGGCACCCGCGAACAGGTCCAGAAGTATATCTACGATCTCGTCGGCAAAGGGCTGTTTACCGGGTACGTCAACTGGCGGGAAGGGGTGTTGCTGGCGCAGCAAGCCTCCGACATGGAAGCGAACAAGACTTGCCCCAACTGTGGTGGGGCGCTCGAACTAGCCGGCAAAGGGATGGTTGAATGCCCGTACTGTGGCAGTGAGATCTTCCTGAAGTCGACCGGACGGTCGTAAAGGATGGGCGGTCAGCCTATCCCTGCGACCAAAAACGTCCGACACGAGTTATCAGGGATAGCGATTCGGCCTCCGACGCAACAGTGAGGAAGGTATATGAGCAGTTGGGCAACGTCCAAACCGAGTGGCGGTCAACGCGGACCCAGTATCCTCAATAAGATCCCCGGTTACAGCGGCTATCGCGCGAAGGAGTCGCGGCGCGATGAGGACAAGCAGGTCCGCCTCGAACTGGCGCGCGAGTACGAGCTGATCGCGCAGCGGCTGACCGATGTGCAGGGCGAACTCGTGCGGGCGCAGCGTTTCGCGGAGATCGGCAACGTCGAGCGCCTGGAGCGTGCGCTACGCCTCTTCACCGACCGACTCAAGACGGCGACCTACGGGTACGGTGGCCTCTTCTCCGACCGCTCGATCGATGAGCGCGCCCTCGACCAGATCGCCGCATTCGATCGCGCGCTCGGCGATGGCGCGGATGAGTTGCGCGCCAGTGTCGAAGCGATCTCGACCGCAACGCTCGATGGCAACGAATTGCCGCAGAAGATCCGCACGACGCAGGGGCAGATCGACGCCCTCAACCGGCGTTTCGATCTCCGCACCGAGGCGATCAACAGCGGGCAGGCGGTCAGCGGTGGCGATGCCCCCGATGTCTTCGCCTCACCGACGCAGGAGCAGGCCCACGTCGCGGATGATCTGCACTTCGGCGACGCCGTCTCGATCAGCGGCGCGGATTACCTCGTCAAGGGCCGGATGGAGTTCCACAGCGGCGACACCGCCTGGCGGCAATATCTCCTGCGGGATAACGATGAGGAACATTGGCTCCACGTCCCGCCGAGCACCGCCGAGCCGATGGCGCTGTTGAACGTGTCTACCGAGCAGCCTGGCTCTGGAACCACCGTGACGATCGGTGGCAAGGAATACGCGCAGACCGCGACCGGTGCCGCGACCGCCGAGGTCGTCGGCGAATCCGGGAAGCAGGAGGGTCGGACGGTCACCTTCCGGCGCTTCAGCGGCGACGCCGGGGCGCTCGTCTTCGACTACGACTGGGGTGGTCGGCGGCAGACCTTTGTCGGACGCACCCTCGACCCGCTGGAGATCAAGATCTACGCCGTGTAGACGCCACACCGGGCAGTACAGGGCTGGCAGATAGAGGGCCGACAGAAAGACTTCATCAGCCAACAACGATCGATACGCGAATGACTTGTATTCAGGAGGACCATCATGGGTGTCTTTGATCGCATTTCCCGACTGGTGCGCGCTAACGTGAACGATGCGCTGGACAACGCCGAAGATCCCGAGAAGATGCTTGAGCAGCTTATCCGCGACATGACCGAGGAAATCCGCCAGGCGCGCGGCCAGGTCGCGACGATGATCGCGCAGGAAAAAGAGCTGGCGGCAGATAAGTCCGAGGCCGATCGCAACGCCGCCGAGTGGCAGCGCCGCGCCGAACTGGCGGTGGCGCAGGGCAAGGATGATCTCGCCCGCGAAGCGTTGCGCCGCAAGCGCGACAGCGAGGAGAATGCCCGGATCTACGGCGAGCAACTGACCGCGCAGCAGACGACCGTGACCCGACTGAAGAACCAGTTGCAGGAACTCGATAACAAGCTCGGCCAGATGCAGAGCAAGCGCGATGCGCTGATCGCCCGCAGCCGCCGCGCCAAGGCGCAGCAGCAGGTCAGCGAGACGATCAGCAACCTGCCGAACGGCAACGCGGCGGGCGAGTTCGAGCGTTTCGAGCGCCGGATCCGCTCCACCGAGTCGAAGGCCGCCGCTTCCGCCGAGTTGGCCGAACTCAATCACGACGATGAGTTCGCCGAACTCGATCAGGACTTCGGTGTCGAGGATGAGTTGGCGGCGTTGAAGTCGAAGCGCCCTGGCGTTGCGGCGGCGAACACGAGTGCGCCGGCGGCCAGCAGTGCCAGTGGCAGCAGCGATGTCGATGCCGAATTAGAGGCTTTGAAGGCGCGGCAGAGCGACCGTTAAGGATTTGACCGAGCGCGGGCGGGACTGATCAGACGATGATCGCCGCCCGCGCTCAACGCGACGGCGAGGCAGGAGAGGAAAGGAGCACCTTTGTGGCGATCCTCGATCTAATCGAGTATCCCGATGAGTCGGGACAAGACATGGTCAGCCGGGTACCGGCGAATGGCAGCGGCGAGTTCCGCCTCGGATCGCAGTTGGTCGTGCGCGAGAGTCAGGCGGCGATCTTCTTCCGCGATGGCAAGGCGCTCGATGTCTTCACCGCCGGTCGCCATACCCTGAGCACGAACAATATCCCGATCCTGTCGAACCTGTTCGGTATTCCCTTCGGCGGCAAGAGCCCGTTCCGCGCGGAGGTCTACTTCGTCAGCCTGCGCGAATTCATCGATATGAAGTGGGGCACCCCGCAGCCGATCCTCTTCCGCGACACCGATCTGGGGATGGTCCGGCTACGCGCTTTCGGCACCTATTCGATGCAGATCGCCGATCCGCAATTGTTCGTCAACAAGATCGTCGGGCAGCAAGGGTTCTACGATACCGGTCAGATTCAGGATTATCTGCGGAACACGATCATCCAGAACCTGACGACGATCCTCGGGCAGATGATGACGAGCATCCTCGACCTGCCCTCGCAGTACAACAATATCGCCTCGGCCACGCGCGCTGCGGTCCTCTCCGAGTTCACCAACATCGGCTTGCAGATGCGCGGCTTCCAACTGACGTCGGTCACCCCGCCGGAAGAGGTGCAGAAGTTCATCGACCAGCGCTCCTCGATGGGCGCGCTCGGCAACATGAACCAGTACATGCAGTTCCAGACCGCCCAGGCGATCCGCGACGCCGCCAACAATCCTGGCGAGGCCGGTGGCGCGCAAGGCGCGGGGCTCGGTGCCGGACTCGGCATGGGCATGGGCCTGTCGATGGCCGAGCAGATGCGCCAGGCGATGCAGGGCGGCCAGCAAGGTCAGGGCGGCGGCTATCCAGCCGCGCCGCAAAGTGGCGGTGGCGGCACCAGCGGGGCGAAGTTCTGCCCCGAATGCGGCCAACCGGTGGCACCGGGAGCGAAGTTCTGCCAGAACTGCGGCCACAGGCTCGGCTAATATCCGCACGACAAGGTATCGAGGCGGCTCCTTTCAGCGGAGCCGCCTTTTTTTGTGCGTGCACCCGGTGGCCTGTTATACTCCTCGGTGGCATACGAGGAGGGCAGCGCGACAATGGCACCAAAAGCGGTCCTGGAAGAAGAACGGCTCGCGACAGAATTGATCCAAGCCACCCACACAACACCCGCCAACGCGGACGACGATAACCTCTTCCAGGCATTGGTGCATCATCGCCAGTTCCGCTACCTCTGGGCAGCCGGGGTCATCACGCAGCTCGGCCAGTGGTTCCAGAACGTCGCCCTCGGCTGGCTGGCGCTCACCCTCACCAACAGCCCCAGTTTCGTCGGCAAGATCGGTTTCGCCAGCGGCGTGCCGATTCTCTTGCTCTCGCTGCCCGCCGGCGCGCTCCTCGATCGGCTCGATCGCCGCCGCGCCCTGTTCATCTGCCAGATCGTCGGCGCGCTCCTGGCGATCGTTGTCGCGGTCGTGAACTGGCGAGGCTGGGTTGAACCGTGGCACCTGATCATCGCCGCGATCCTCAGCGGCGCGCTGCTCGCCGTCTCGCAACCCGCGACCCAGACCCTCGTCCCCGCGCTGGTCCCGCGCGCCAATCTGCCGAACGCGCTGGCCCTCACCTCGGCGGGCAATAGCTCGACCCGGATCATCGGCCCCTCGATCGCGGGCGTCTTGATCGGGGCGGTCGGCCTGGCGGGCTGCTTCGTCGCGCAGGCCAGCACACTCTTCGGGGCTGCGGCGTTGACGATGCTGATCCGTCTGCCGCAAGGGGCGCGGGCGGGCGCGGCGGTCAGCGGTGGGCTGATTGACGGTCTGCGGATCATCCGTCGCGATCGGACCCTCACCGGCCTTTTGCTCCTCGGGGCGGCTCCGGCATTACTCGCGTATCCCTATATCCAGATGCTGCCGGTCTTCGTGCGCGATGTCCTGCACCTCGACGCCCGCGGCCTCGGTCTGATCATGGCGGCGAGCGGCGTCGGCTCGCTGGGCGGGGCGCTCTTCATCGCGAAGCTGAACAATTACGCGCACAAAGGTCGCCTCGCCCTCACCATCGGGATCACCTATGGTTTCGTGCTGACGGCCTTTACGCTGTCGCGCTGGCCGATCCTCACCGCAGCGTTACTCGCCTGCTCCGCATTTCTCGGCTCGGCGTTCTACTCCGCCAATCAGATCCTGGTGCAGACACACACGAGCGAGGCGATGCGCGGTCGCGTCATGGGGGCGCTGGCGCTCAGCTTCGGGCTTACCCCGATCGGGGCCTTGCTGATCGGCGAATTGGCGCAGTATCTTGGGGTGTCCTGGGGGGTCGCGATCGGCGCGCTCGCCTCTAGCCTTTGCGTGGCGCTTGTGGCCTGGCGTTATCGCGAGATAGCGCGGCTGTAACACCGTGTTCTGGGATGACCTCTCCACGTTACCCCTCCCTTTGTAGGGAAGGGGTAACGTGTTGGCAGGCAGAGATGGTCGGCGAACTTGGTGGGGTTAACCCCAGTCGCCCTCGTCCTCGCGCTCCAGACGGCGTCGCCGCGCCTGTCGCTGCATCGCGCGATTGTGCCAGGTGATCATCAGCTCGGTGAGTTCTGCAGCTGTGCCGGAGTCGCGCAAGCGGGCGAACTCGGTGGCAAATTGCTCTTGCTCTTCGCCTTGCAGCCAGGTCAGCCACTCGAAAAGATAATCGGTTGGCCCCGGCGGGCGATCTCGTCCGGTCATTTCCGCACCCCTCGCCCGTATTAACGTTCCGCGCCACGAAGCTGCGGAGCGCCAACTTCCGCACGCCACCAATCGAGCACCCCGCCAAGCGAAACCTCGAACGAGATCTCGGGCGACCAGCCGGTCGCGGTGCGGAGGCGCGTGTTATCGGCAACGACGATCGGGACGTCGGAGGGGCGCAATCGCTCAGGGTCGGTCTCGACGGCGATGGCAGCGGTCGAGAGGCCCAACAACAGCTCCAGCGCCTCACCGATCCTCACAGCAGTCCCGCTACCGATATTGTAGACCGCGCCCGGCTCACCGCGCGTCAGGGCGAGCGAATAGGCCCGCACAACGTCGCGTACATCGAGGAAGTCCCGTCGCGCCTCGAGATTCCCGACGCAGACGACCGGCGCACGCTGCCCCGCCTCGATTTCGGCGATCTGGCGGGCGAAAGCAGAAATGGCGAACCGATCACTCTGGCCCGGTCCGATATGATTAAACGCGCGCACACGCACGACCGGCAAGCCATAGGAGAGGAAATACTGCAAACCGAGATAATCTTGCGCGATCTTACTCACGG
>DATCMP010000233.1:0-2976 GCA_036563365.1 Thermomicrobiales bacterium | reverse complement strand
CTGGTTCGATTGGCAAGACGATATGCGTCCTCGAATTGAGCTACGTCACCATGGGTTGTTTGGTATGTTGGCCCTGCATCTCGCTATTGCTGCAGCGCAGAGTAAAGGTCTTGCATTCTGTTCGGAATGCGGACAACCATACTCCCCCAAGCGCACCCCCGCCGCGAATCGCCGCAACTACTGTGACGTGTGTAGGACGACAGCTCCGGGACGACACGCGTCGAAGAATTACCGCAAGCGCCAAAAAGGTTCCTCCCCAACAGCAGAGACATGAGCACAAAGACTTAAACTCATTACATCGCAGTATATTCTGGCCTACTTAATTGTTCCGCTAGCGGCCTAACACCAACTCAAAAGCACATGCCCTCGACGTCTCGCCCTCGTATTGTCGATGGACTCCTGGCCCGTGTGCGGCACCTGTTTGACGAGAGGTCGGCGCCGCTGCTGTAAGCGGAACGCCGGTGATCTTTGCCCGTCCCACGTGTTGGAGCACGCCCGATGTCGGGAAATGTCGGGTTTTGATGTCGGGTTCTTCTCCCAAAATCGCCCGAATCGTAAAAACCCGACATTGAATGCCCCCTTTCCTAATCAGGAAAAACGGCACTCAATGTCGGGAATGTCGGGAATGTCGGGTTTATTTAGGCATACATCCTCTATATGTACCCGTGTGCCTGGTTTCAGTCGGCGGCCGCGTTGTCGCTCTCCGAGAATAAGCCGTCGAGCGGCGCGGTCTCGCCCTCGTCCTCGGTGCCAAAGGTCGTGGTTGTGAGGTGGAGGACGCGGCGCTGTTTGCCTTCCAGTTTGCGGCGAACGGTCAGTGTCTCGCGGCCCTGATCGATGCTCGCCAGGAGGCCGCGCTCGTGGAGCCGCTTCGCGAGCACCTGTCCAGTAATGGCGAGCCCGTCACCCGTCGTCTGCCCCAGGCGCTGCACCTCGGCGAGCGCCGCGTCCCGATCGAGATAGAGATCGTCGCCCTCGACCCAGCCGATCCGCGCGCCCTGCGGTCGCCACTCCTGTCGGGTGAACTCCCCCGTGCCGATCACGGACGAGCGCCAGCCCCACGTCTTCGGCTCGTCCGGGGCACCACCGTTCGCCGCCGCGACGTGCGCCTTACCACTGCCCAGCGCCGAGGTGAGCAACTCCAGGAAGCGCGCGGTCGGTTCGCTCGCCGTCTGGTGCCGTGCCTGCGCGTCGGCCGCCTGCCCCAGTGCCAGCCAGCCGCGTCGCCACGCCGAGGCCGCCTTAGCCCCGTCGATCGCGCCGCATTCCAGGGCGAAGTCGAGGAAGAGCCGCCACGCCGCCCCCAGGCTGGCGGCGATCCCCGGCGTGCGTCGATGGGCATCGGACGCGGTGGCGAGATCGCGCAGCCGCAGTGTCTCGGCGGCGAGGGAGCCCTGGATCGTCGTGTACTGCGGCGCGACCCAGCGCAGGAACCCGGCGAGCGCGGCGGCGTAGACACCATCGGCGGCGGCGCGTTGGGCATCGGCGAGCCGGGGCCAGCGCACGTCACCCGGGCCGACTTCGAGGATCAGTGCCCGTGCCCGCGCCGACTGCCCGCGCGCCACATCCTCGCCCGTTATTAAAGGAAGGGCGCGAGAGGGCTTGGCGGTGCGCAGGCGCGCATCGGCGGTCATTCGCTGCCTCCCGGCGTGGTTGCCCTGCCCGCGCAGCACCCGGTCGGCGTCGCGGTGGATCCGCTGCACATCCGTCTGGTTTCCGCCCGGGGCGAAGTCGTCGATCGTCACCAGCGCATCCTTCCCGGCGAACAGGAGCCCCTCCAGCGCGTTTGCCGTGCTGCTCCAGCTGGCGGGCAGGTGGCGGGCGTCGAGCGTCGGGCCGTAGTGCTGCTGGGCCAGGGCGGCTAACTCACTCTTGCCGATCCCGGTGGGGCCGACGAGGAACAGCGAAAAGTCGGTGCCGCCCAATGCGGCGCGGTAGGTCGCGGCGAGGAGCGGGATGGTTAGCGCCTCGGGGGCGGTGCTGATCACGTTCAGGCTGGCCCGCACCGCCGCGATCAGGTCGCTGGCGGTCGAGGGCGCGGGGAGATCGATCCGCGCCAGGTCGCCGGGCAGTGCCACCTCGACATCGGCCACCGGGCCACCCGCGCCGAGCGCCCCGCCGCCGTGCAGGTAGACCATCTCCCCCTCATGCTCGCGCCAGCCGCTGTGGGCGTAGACGATCCGTTCGGCTACGTCACCGGACAACAACTGGATCGCGGCGCGCGTGTGGTCCTTCACCGATTGGCCGGGATAGACCAGCGCACCCGCACCCAGCAGCTCGATCGGCCAGCTCATCGCGACGAACTTCTCCGGCGTGAGGCGCGCGGTGCGCGGGCGACCCTTGAGGGTGGCGCGCACCTCCAGCACGCGGCGAACCTCCGCGCCGTCGTCCTCGGCGACATTACCGACGATCCGCGCAGGGAAGTTCGTGAGCGGCGTCTCGATCCGCCCATCGCGGGTGTCGCGCAGCCAGAGGATGCCGCCCGCCGTCTCCTTGTACGCCCCAACGATCCGCTCACCATCGCGCGCCTCGTCAATCGGTGGGGGCCGCAACTCGTCTTCCGCTAACGCCAGTACATCCTTGGGGGTGTGCCCGGCGGCGAGGAAGTCGTCGAGCCCTACCTTCTCGCCGTGCGGCCCGTCAGGCAGGTAGATAAAGCGCACCCGCGCGCCTTTGTACTGGAGGAACCCGGCGATGCGCCGCAGGGCGGCGTAGACGGAGCGCTTGGCCATCACGTCGGAGTCGAAGACGAGGTTGACCTCGCGATCGTTCAGCGCGATCTGGTCGAACTCGGCGAGGACGACCTTCCCGCCGTCGTCGTTCGTGCCCAGCCAGTTCCAGACGCCGAGCAGCGCCACGGCGAACGGGAAGCCGTTGGAGACGGCGCTGTCGGCCTTCTTGACCCCCTCGGTGAGGATCATCGGCGTGGTGGGGTCGCCGACGTGCTGGCGAGCGCGGGGCGGGATGTCGAGCGCC
>DATCMP010000231.1:0-7836 GCA_036563365.1 Thermomicrobiales bacterium | reverse complement strand
ATACCATCCTCGTGCCCCTCTATCGCGAGGCCGTCGTCATACCCCAGCTGACGCGCGCGATCGCGGCGCTCGACTGGCCGAAGTCCAAGCTCGATGTGCGCCTACTCTTAGAAGAGGACGACCTAGAGACAATCCAGGCCGCGCGCGCGGCCCGCTTGCCGGCCTACTTCACGTTCGTAATCGTGCCGAAAGACGGCCCGCGCGGCAAGCCGAAAGCCTGCAATTATGGCCTCGCCCACGCCCGCGGCGAGTATGTGGTGATCTACGACGCCGAGGATATCCCTCAACCCGATCAGCTGCGGAAGGCCTATGTCGCCTTCCGGTCCGCCGGGCCTGCGCTCGGCTGTGTGCAGTCGCGGCTCAATTTCTACAACCCAGAGCAGAACTTGCTGACGCGCTGGTTCACAGCTGAATATTCGATGTGGTTCGACCTCCTCTTGCCCGGCCTGCAGCGGACGAGCGCGCCGATCCCCCTCGGCGGTACCTCCAACCACTTCCGTCGCGCGGTCCTCGCGGAGCTCGGCGCGTGGGATCCCCACAACGTGACCGAAGATGCCGATCTGGGTGTCCGTCTCTTCAAGCGCGGCTTTCGGACAGCCGTGATCGATTCGACGACCTTCGAGGAAGCGAATCCTCGACTTGGCAACTGGATCAGGCAACGCTCGCGGTGGATCAAGGGTTACGCGCAGACTTGGCTGGTCCACATGCGGCATCCGATCCGCCTGTGGCGCGCGCTCGGCCCCGGCGGCTTCTTGAGCTTTCAATTCCTGATCGGTGGCACCGTCCTCGTGCTGCTCCTCAACCCGCTCTTCTGGGCGCTGACACTGTTGTGGTTCGTAAGCTTTTGGTCGCTGATCGAGCGCCTCTTCCCTGGGCCGATCTACTATATCGCCGTGATAGCGCTCTACTTCGGGAACTTTGCCTTTATCGCGCTCTCCGTCGCGGGGGCCCTCGCGCGCGGCCACTATCGGCTCGTCAAATACTCCTTGCTCAGCCCGTTCTACTGGGTGCTGATGAGCATCGCCGCCTGGAAAGGCGTCCTCCAGCTCCTCTATCGCCCACACTACTGGGAGAAGACTCAGCACGGCCTGGCCCCGACGCACGGGACCGATCCCGCGGCGGCAACCCCGCGGCGGCGACAGCGCGCGAGAGCCGGTCGACCGTGGCACGTCCTGGCTATCCTCGGCCCGTTGGCACTCGTGGGCGCGGCGCTCGCCATATTCGCGGGCGGTGGCCTAGCGCTCGATGGTGAGTCAGCACCACCCGCAACCCGGGCTGTCGGGAACGTGCCCACCGTCGTCGCCATCGCGGAGAGGGCCGATCTCGTGTCGGAGGCTCGCCCTGGGGGCCGTGTCAGCGCGCCGCTGCCGGCCGCGGTCGCCGCGTCCCCGGTGGCAGTTCCAAGTCCGAGCGGCGCGCCGTCTGCGGCGGTCGGATCAACTGCGCCCGCGATGGCGAGCGACGGCATCCCGATCCCGGTGCTTCTGCAGCGGGTGGCGCACGCCGTCGGTGGACCCGGTGCCGGACAGATCCAGGCCACCATTGCTTATGGCAACGGGCCGCATTCGTTGGTGGAGGTCCGCTTCGACCGTCGGCAAGGGGATGAGACGCGGCGAGTGGAACTGACCACGACCTATCAGGCAGTGACCGGCGCGCAGCAGCGCGAGTTCCTGCTGATCGGCGAGCGGGCTTGGCAGCGGCGGCCACAGGGCGAGTGGGTAACGCTCAGCACGCAGGATAGTGTCTTGGAACAGGTCCGGACGCTGCTCCCTCAGGTCGCGTCGGCTATCTCCCCGACCCTGGCGAACGAGGGCCACGGCGCGACGTTGCGTTGGTATGACGCGGAGCGTGATGCCGATATCACGCTGCTGTTCGATCCGGCGACCGGGGTACCTCAGCAGATGCGCCAGGTGGTTAGGCGGTCCGGGCTGGAAATTCTGGTGACCTATCGGGGTTGGACAGATCCTATGCCCAACCCCTGATGTCGGTCACGCAGGGCGCGATGCTGATACATCGAAGATCATCGGCGCCGGTTTCCTTCAAAAATGTTCGCGAGGAGTTGAGTTGAAATGAGCCGATCGGCCTATGGTCCCGCCGCGCTCCCCCTTCCGCCGGTCGCTCGGCCGGATCGCGCGGCGCGTGCCCCGCGCGCTGGATTATTCGTCCGCCTGCGCACCGGCGATCGTTACCTCCAGTTCGTCACCGTGTGCGCGGCAATCCTGTCGCTCGGCAGCTTCGCCTACTTTTATGCACAGGGTGTGACGGTGGCGTACCGCGACGCCGGTTCCCGCCTGATGATCGCCCGCCGGACCGCCGAACTCGGCTTCGGACAACTCGGGGGGGTGTGGCTACCGCTGCACGAGGTCACCATGCTGCCGCTGGTGTGGAACGATTTCTTCTACCGGACAGGCTTGGCCGGCACCGTGGTTTCGATGTTTTCCTACGTACTGACGGGAATCCTGCTCTACAAGACGGTCCTGCTCCTCACCGGAGAGCGCGGGGCCGGCGCGCTCGGGGCTTCCGCCTTCCTGCTCAACCCCAATATCCTCTACATGCAGACGACACCGATGTCCGAGCTCCTGCTGTTCTTGCTCATGGCCGCAACGGCGTACGCCTTCATCGCCTGGGCGCAGGACCCGTCCCAGGTGCGCTACCTTTGCGCGGGGGCGTTCGCCATCTCGCTAGCGTCGCTGACGCGGTATGAATCCTGGGGACTGCTCCCGGTGATGGCCGTGCTGGTGGGCTACGTCTGCGTGCGCAACCGGTTCGACAAGGATAAGATCGAGGCGTACCTGATCACCTTCGGCCTACTATCCGGCTACGGTATCGTCCTCTGGTTGCTGTGGAACCTGACAATCTTCGGGAATGCATTCTATTTCCAGAACAGCGAGTACGCGACTCCGGCTAACTGGGTCTCGAGCCAGGATCGGGCGGTTGGTGACGGATTGATCTCCTTGAAGACATATGGGTACGCCACGCTCAATACGATCGGTCTCCCGCTCCTTTGCCTGGCCGCGCTCGGCCTGGTCGCCTTCCTGGCCGCCACGCGCCTGTCGGCGAAGGGGATGGGCGCCTTGACGCTCCTCTTTCCCTTCCCGTTCTTCGTCGTCATGCTCTATCTCGGTCAGCGACCCCTGTACGTGACGGAGATCATGGGCGACCTCTACAACGTCCGCTTCGGGCTGACGATGATCCTCCCCGTTGCGATCTTCTGCGGCTATCTGAGCAAGGGGCGGGGGTGGAGGAAGGCGATTGTCGGCGTCGGCATCGGCGTCGGGCTGGTCTGGACGCTCGGCACATATGGGATCGTGACGCTGCGAGAGCCGATCGATGATCGCGCGATCGATCCGATCGAGGAGGAGACGGCGCGCTGGCTCGCCGCCAACTACGACGACGAACCGATGCTGATGGAGAACTTCGGCAACGAGCCCGTCGCCTTCGAGTCGGCCCTCCCGCTGCGGCACGTGATCTACGAGGGCAGCCTCCGGCAGTGGGAACAAACCCTGCTCGATCCGGCTAGCCACGTCGCGTGGATTTATATGCGCGACAACGGTGCCGGAGGTGGCCGGGATAAGGTGTGGTCGGCGCTGCACGACGACATGCAATCCTCGCGCGATTTTGTTCTGGTCTATAAGAACAACCATATCGAGATCTACAAGAAACAGCTCGCCGCGACGCGCTAGGTGCCGCCCTTACTGCGTCAAGGTGTCGGTGCCGTGCGTCCCGGGTCTTCGCGGGGAAAGGTTTGGTGATGGGAGTGCGATCAACCGGGGTGGGGGAGTTGTCGCGCGAGCCCGACCGTGTGCCGGTCGTGGACGTCGGTGCGCAACCGGTATTCGCATTGATCGATAGCGGCACCGACGAGAGCCCATCGGGACGCCTTAATTGGGCAAATTTCCCCCGAAGGCGGGCGATCTTCGCGCTCGTCGGCGCGTTAATTCTGTTCGTCGTCGTCATTCGCCAGGTACGCGGCGTCGACCTGGGGCAGATCTGGGCGCGTATCCGCGCGGCGGACGGGCCGTTGCTCGCGCTCGCGCTCGTCGTCTTCTACTGTTCGTTCCTCTGCCGGACCCTGCGCTGGCGGGCGCTCCTGGAAAATGTCGGCTTCGGTCGGGGTGCTGGGCGTCGGTTACCTTCCCTGTTCGGATTGCTCGAGATCCTCTACCTCTCGTGGTTCGCCAACTGCGTCACCGTCGCGCGCCTCGGCGACGCCTACCGGGGCCACATGTTGAAGAAGGCCGCTGGCGTCTCGTTCGGGGTCACCCTCGGCACGATCCTCGCCGAGCGCCTGATCGATCTGACGATCCTGGTCGGGTTGATGGCCGGCACGGCGCTGTTCGTCTTCCACGGCACGCTCCCGCCCGAGGCCGTCCGGGCACTCCTCGGCGGCTTGGGTATCGCGGCGATCGGGGGCGGCGGGCTGCTCGCGCTGCGCCCCCTCCGACCGGTGCTGGCACGCGCGTTGCCGACTCGCCTGCACGCGCATTACGCCAGCCTGGAAGGCGGGCTCCTCGGCTCATTCCGCCGCCTGCCGCTGCTGGCCGGGTACTCGGTGCTCGGCTGGGCGATCGAGGGTACGACCCTCTATCTCACGGCCGCCGCAGTAGGTGCGCCGGTATCGCCGGCCGGCGCGCTGATGGTCGCGCTCATCGCGTCGCTCCTGACCACGATCCCCCTCGCGCCATCCGGCCTGGGGGTGACGGAGGCGGGGATGGTGGTCGTCCTCGGGTGGCTCGGGATCGAGCCTAGCACGGCCGGGGCGATCGCGCTGCTCAACCGCTGCATCAATTATTGGAGCATCGTCGCCTTCGGCGCGATCCTCTATGCCGTCAGCCGCAAGAAGTAGGCTGACGCGGGCCCGCGCGCCCGACCGCTTGTCCGTGGCCCCGAACGGGCCGCTGTCGACCGTCTGCCGAAGGATCGGGGGACCGATCCGTTTGTAGTCAAGTAGGGAGGATGGACTATGATCGCCGATCGCACCCTGTCGCTGATTCTGCCCGCGCATAACGAGGAAGAGAACCTGGAGATCGTCGTTCGCGCGGCGTTGGCCGCGCTCCCCGAGTCGTTCGTAGACTACGAGATCGTCATCGTCAATGACGGCAGCCGCGACGGCACCGCGGCAGTCGCCGATCGCCTGGCGGAGGAGGATCACCATGTCCGCGTCGTCCACCACGCGCAGAACCGCGGATATGGTGCGGCGCTACAGTCGGGTTTCGGGGCGGGGCGAGGCGAGCTGCTGATGTTCATGGACGCCGATCGCCAGTTCGATCCGCGTGACATCGCTCGGCTGGCACCCCATGTGCAAGGGTACGATATCGTGGCGGGTTACCGGATCGCGCGTAACGATCCCGCCCACCGCAAGTTCATCGGGTCGAGCTTTAACCTCGTGGTGCGGATCCTCTTCGGCATCAAGGTGACCGATATCGATTGTGGCTTCAAGATTTTCCAGGCCGATTTGCTGCGTGACATGGAACTCCAGTCGCCCGGAGCCCTGATTAATACCGAGATCCACGCCAAGGCGAATCGTCGGGGAGCTTCGCTGATCGAGGTCGGGGTGAACCACTACCCGAGGGTGAGCGGCCAGCAGTCGGGGGGCAGTATCCCGGTCATGGCGCGCGCGCTGCGCGAGTTGGTCTTGCTGCGATGGCGGCTGCGCTCTTACGCGCCGCCCGCACGCCACGCCGTGGCCCCCGGCTCGGTCCCCGCGCTCACAGAGCTGCGGTCGGTGTCGGCGCAACCGGGCGCGGCCGATAAATAGCCGAGCATGGCGCACTCGCGAACGCGGCGTCGCGCGGTTGGTGGATGGCGGTGAGTTGGGCAGGCCGTCCTCGAGAGGGGATTGGCCCGCCGTTGGGAAGGGGACGCTTACAATGGTCGGTCGATATCTCCTGCGAGGGCTAGTGGTCGCGATGCTGCTCGTGGCACTCGTGCCCAACGCGCCGTTGTCGGCCGCCGCCGCGTTGGCACCACCGCGCACCGGCCCGAGCGGGGCACCGCCGCCTGGCAGCGGTGACGTCGAGATCGACGACTTTGTCCGGGTGATCGACGGGAATACCGTCGAGGTGACGATAGGCGGCGGTAAGGTCGGGGTTGGGCTCCTCGGGATCGATGCCCCGCTATACAATACCGACTGCGGTCGCGAGGCGATCGACCTGCTGAATGCCCTGGTGGCGGATGGGATGCGCCTCGTCGAAGATCCCGAGAAAAGCCTCGCGGTCAACGACCGGACCCTCCGGATGTACCACGGCTTCACCAAGGACGGCCGGTCGATCGCGAAGGAGCTGATCAGGGCCGGGCGCGGGCGGGCGAATGGGCAGGGACGCGACGCCAGGACGTTGGGCCAGGACGAGGGCGATGCCCGTGGCAATGGTCGCGGCTGTCTTTGGGGCGGTGGGGGCGATCCCGCCCCAGCCCACCGGCCGGGGCGGGAACCGGAGCTCGTCGCAGCCGCGACGGCCCTGCCGCCCGGTTTTAATCAGCAAGTTGTCGCGGGAGGGCTGAACCTGCCGACTGCTTTCGCCTACCTGCCTGACAGTCGGGTTCTCATCGCCGAGAAGGATGGGAAGGTGCGGCTCGCCACGAACGGCGCGCTCGCGCCCACGCCGTTCATCGACATCAGCGCCCGCGTCAATAGCTATTGGGATCGCGGGCTGCTGGGGCTGGCCGTCGATCCGAATTTTGCCAGCAACGGCTACGTCTATCTGCTCTTCTCCTACGAGAACAATGCGGCGGATGCCGCGGGGAGCAAGACCGCGCAATTGCTCCGCGTCACCGCATCCGGCGACACCGCAGTGCCGGGGAGCGACGTCGTGATCCTGGGCCGGGATGTCGGCTCGTCCTGCGCGAGCCTACCCGCCGGCGCGGACTGTATCCCCGCCGAATGGTACGGACATTCGGTCGGCAATATCAAGTTCGGCCCCGACGGGAACCTCTTCCTCACGAACGGCGATGCGGCGAGCTGGAATGTCGTCACCGACGCCGCCCTCCGCGCCCAAGATATCAATTCCCTGGCCGGCAAGGTGCTCCGCATCACGCCATCCGGGCTCGGCGTCCCAAACAACCCATTCTACGATGCCGCCAACCCGCGGGCGAACCGCTCGAAGGTCTGGGCCCTCGGCGTGCGGAACGCGTTCCGCTTCAACGTCCGACCCGGGACCAATCTCCCCTATGTTGGTGACGTCGGCTGGGGGGTCTGGGAGGAGATCCACACCGCCCCCGCCGGCGCCAACCTGGGCTGGCCCTGCTACGAGGCCGACGCGATCAACAGCGGCTACGAGCCGAAGGCGGTCTGTCAGTCGCTGATCGCCCGGGGGCCGAGCGCGGTGCGCTCTCCGCTCGTTGCCTGGGACCATAGTGGCGGGAGTGCGGCCGCCGTCGGCGGCCCGTTCTACACGGGCACGAGCTATCCCGGGCAATATCAAGGGGGCTACTTCTACGGCGACTACAGCCAGGGATTCATCAATTACCTGGCCGTTGACGCCAACAACAACCGGGTCGGTGCCCCGGTTACCTTTGCCACCGGGGCCGATGGCCCGGTGGCGATCGAGACCGGCCCGGATGGCGACCTGCAATATCTGTCGATCAATACGGGCGAGCTGCGGCGGATTCGCTTCGCGCCGCCGCCGCCACCCCCTCCGCCGGCCGGGACCGGTTACCTGAGCGATCAGCGCTGGCTCAGCGCGAACAATGGTTGGGGTCCGGTGGAGCGGGACCGGAGCAACGGAGACATCGGGGCGGGGGACGGGCGGCCGCTGACGCTGGGCGGGGCGGTGTACGCCAAGGGGCTGGGGGTGCACGCCACGTCGGAGATCCGCTACGCCCTGGGGGGCTGCACGG
>DATCMP010000227.1:0-13432 GCA_036563365.1 Thermomicrobiales bacterium | reverse complement strand
CTCCACGACCGCCGCGACCGCGCGTTGCAAATCGTCCAGGCGCGGATCGGGATGGTGCCAGCGATAGGTGAAGGCCGCGCCATCGAGCTCGCCGAGCCACGCTTCCGTACCCGGGCGATCGAGGAGGGCCGAGCCGGGCGGGATCAGCAGGCGGATCGAGAAGTGGACCGGATCGACGTGATCGAGGAGATCGCGCTCCTCGAAGAAGGTCAGCAACTCCACGTAATCATCGAGGGTTGTCCACGGCGTGAACGGCAACAGGGAAGGGCGCATCGGGATCCCTACCGCATCGAGGATGTCGAGCGCGGCGATCACATCGGCGCGTGTGTGGCCCTTGTCAAGTTGCCGCAAGACCTCTTCGCTGAGCGATTCGACCGCTGTGACGATGAAGGCGCAGCCGAGCGTCGCCAACTCCGGGAAGAGGTCGGCATGTTCCAGGACGTGTTCGACCTTGATCGTCGCGTCGAAGGTGAGTTCCGGCCATTCGGCGTGCATTGCGCGCAGGATCCGCAGCGCGTGCGTCGGCCCGTTGAAGAAGTCGGGGTCGCCGAAGGTGATGTGCCGCGCCCCGGCGGCGACCTGCGCGCGGATGTCGGCCAGCACCGTCTCGCGCGGGATAGCGAAAAAACGCCCGCCATAAACCGGCGTGATCGGGCAATGCAAGCACGTATGGAGGCAGCCGCGCGTCGCCTCGACATAGCCCGCCTCGACCACATCGTCGCCGCGCTGGAACGCGGCGTAGCTGCGGAGCGGGGGCAGGCTGCTCCGATCCGGCGTCGCGAATGGCAGGCGCGCGAGGTGGGCGTGCGGGTAGTTGGGGGTCTCCGCGCCCGCTTCGAGGCGCTGCACGAGATCGAGGAGCAGCGCCTCGTATTCGCCGCCGATCGTCGTATCGACATAACGCGGGTGCAGGTAGTCGGCGTTGAGGAGCGCATAGAGGCCATAGCAGCAGATATGCGCCCGCGGATTCACGCGGCGCACCCGCTCGGCGATCGCCACCCCGAGGCGCATGGCGGTGTGCATCGGCACCGAGATCGCCACCAGTCGCGCGCGGGCGATTTGCTCATCGGTCAGCGTCTCGACGGACGTATCGATCGCGATCGGGGCGTAGCCAGCCCGCGCCAGATAGGCGAGCGGCGAGGCCAACGCCAGCGGTTGATGCCCGAGTTCGTAGGTTGAGACGAGGAGGATTTCGAGCTTGCCCACCGTACTCCCTTCGACGCCGATATGCCGACACGCCCGCTCACGAACGCGGGTATCACTCGGGAATGATACCCCATACCGCGCCGGTGAAGTCGGCGGCTTCGCTGGCTAGTGGTCGGCAGGCGTCAGGCGAGTGGCCCGGTCATCCGCGGGGTGGGGCGCATCCGTTGCGGTTGCGGGGGGCGCTTCAACCGCAGCGGGGCGGTGGAGGCAGCGAGATCGTACCGTGCCCGACCGTGCTCTTTCGCATGGTACAGGGCGGCGTCGGCGCGGCGCAGCAGTTCCTCGGGGGTGTGCTTCCCGGCGCAACCGATAGCGATGCCGATACTCGGCGTGACCCGGACCTCGTGCCCGTCGAGCTGGTATGGTTGCCGTAAGGTATCCAGAAGCTGTCGCGCCAGCCGCCGCGCGTCTTCGGGATCGGCGAGGTGCGGGAGGCAGATGGTGAACTCATCCCCGCCGAGGCGCGCGGCGAGCGCGTCGCCTTGCAGGCAAGCGGCGATCCGCGCGGCGACGGCGACGAGGAGCGCGTCCCCGTGTGCGTGACCGAGGCGATCGTTGACCGCCTTAAAATGATCCAGGTCGAGGAAAAGGACACCGACCGCCGCGGGCGGCCCGGCTTCCATCGAGAGTGCGCGCCCGAGCGCCGCCAGGAAACCGGCCCGGTTCGGCAACCCGGTGAGCGGGTCGTGTGTCGCCCGGTGGCGTAGCTCCTCTTCCATCATGCGCCGCGCGGTGATGTCGGTCAGCGAACAGACGACGCCATACGGCGCGGTTTCGCCGGGCGCGATGAGCGGGTGCGCGTTGACTGCCAGCCAGCGCGGCGATGAGCCGTTGGCGCGTAATTGGAGGATCACGCCGGTTTGGGGTTGTCCGGTTTGTAGGGTGTGGAGGGCGGGGTGTTCCTCCGCGCGAAGCGGTGCCCCAGATTCTCGTTCGGCGGGAGGGTGTACCGCGATGAGGGGCTGGCCGAGTAGTCGTTCCGGTAACTCCCCCAGGAGCCGCGACGCGCTGGGATTGATCGCGCTGATCCGCCCCGCGCCATCGAGGGCGATGACGCCTTCCTCCAGCGCGGCGACGACGGAGCGGTAGCGCTCCTCGCTCTCCTGCAGGGCGCGTTCGATCGCCTTGCGCGCGGTGATGTCCTGGAAGATGCAGCCGATCGCGTAGGTTTCCCCCGCCCGATCGCGCACCGGGAATTTGGTGCCGAGGAAATACTGATCGCCGCCGTCGGTGTGTCGCTTGCGATCTTCGATCTGGCGCGGTTCGCCGCTCGCGGCGATCTGGCGGTCTTCCTCGCGCCAGGCTTCGGCCTGGTTGGGCAGCAACTCGGCGAGGGTCTTGCCGACGATCGCTTCGACCTCGCGCCCGAGGAGCGCCGCGTGACGGCGATTCGCCAGGAGATAGCGACCCTCCGCCAGATCCTGCACGGTGATCGTTTGCGGCGCGTAGTCGATGATCTCCTGGAGCAGATTCTGGCGTTGCCCCAGCGCCTCCTCGGCGCGGCGTCGCCCCTCTTGCGCGACGCGACATGCCGCGCGTGCTTCGTCGCGCTGCCTGGTGAGCAGCGCGATCCGCGCCAGGAGGGCGGCGGTGTCAGCCGCATCGTGCGCCCGATCGGCGGTACTGTCGTGCGGGGGTTGCGTAGCCAATGCCCTTCACCATCGTCTGTCGTTAATATCCTCCCCCATTGTCACAGGCGATGGCGGCCGGGGCAATGTACCAATTGTCCCGGTCTTGGTGGTACCTCTGACGTGCCGAACGGGCGCGCAGGCAACGCGCGGCGGCGTACCGGCAAGGGTACGCCGCCGCGGGCTCTTGCTGCTGGTATCGCTCAGCCCTTGACGCCGCCTGCCGCGAGGCCGCTGATGACGAGGCGTTGGGCGAACATGTAGAGGATCACCGGGGGCACGGCGGTGATCAGCGCGCCGGCCATCATCTGACCCCAGAAGAAGACATCCTCGCCGAGCATCTGGGTCAGCCCGACGGTGACGGTGCGCGAGGCGAGCGAGTTGGTGAAGACGAGCGCGTAGAGGAATTCGTTCCACGATTGGGTGAAGGCGAAGAGGGCCACCACCGCCACCGCCGGGGCGGCGAGCGGCAGGACGACCTTGAAGAGCACGCCGAGCCGGTCGCAGCCGTCGATCAGGGCGGCGTCCTCCAACTCGATCGGGATACTGCGGAAGTAGCTGCTCATCATCCAGGTGCAGAACGGCAGGGTGAAGGTCGGGTAGACGAGGATCAGCGATTGCAACGAATCGACCAAGTTGAGCCGGGCGACGATCCCGAAGAGGGGGATGAAGAGGAGGGCGTTCGGCAGGAGATAGGTGAAGATCAGCCCCCGCGCCAACGATGCCCGCCCGGTGTAGCGCAACCGCGTGATCGAATAGGCGGCCAGCGCGCCGAGGATGATCGAGAGCAGGGTCACGACCGTGGAAACGAGCGCGCTGTTGACCAACCAGCGGCTGAAGTTGCCGGACGCTTTGCTGCCGCCGCTGGCGCTGAACAGGCTGACGTAGTGGCCGAAGTAGAACTTCTCCGGCAGGAAGGTGAACTCCTGATAGATCTCTTTATTCGTCTTCAACGAGGCCAGGAACATCCAGATGAACGGGATCAGCGTCCAGAGAAGGAAGAAGATCAGGCCAACATAGGTCGCGATGACCCACCCGCGACCGATCGAGCGCCGCCCGCCTCTCGTGCCGCCGGTCGCCGCGCGCGGTGCTGTTGCCGTTACCATCGGTTACTCCTGCCGCAACATCTGACGAGTCAAAAAGAAGACGAGGATCGTGTAGGCGGGCATCATCATCATCGAGATTGCCGCACCGGCACCGAGTTCGTGGCCGGGGATGGCGATGAGGTAGGCCAGCAGCGGCAGGGTCGTCGTGCTGTAGTTCGGGCCACCACCGGTCAGGACGAGGATCTGCGTCAGGTTGGCCGAGGTCCAGATCGTGGACAGGAGGCCCGTCACCAGGATCACCGGCATCAGGCTCGGCACGGTGATGTAGCGGAAACGCTGGAAGGTGCTGGCCCCATCGATCTCCGCCGCCTCGTACTGCTCGCCGGGGATCGCCTGCATCCCCGCGAGGAAGTTCATCGTCCAGAATGGCGTACCCGACCAGATCACGACCAGGATCAGCGCGGGCAGGGCGATCCGGGGATCGCTGAAGAAGTAGATGTAATCATCGAGCAGCCCGAACTGGGCGATCATGCCGTTGATCGGCCCGGAGGTATCGAAGAGGAAGCGCCAGGCGTAGGCGGTCACGACCGCCGGCACCGCCCAGGGGAGGAACATCAGGCCGCGCCAGACGTTCCTGAGCTTGATCCGCTGGTTGAGGACGCAGGCCATCGCCATCCCGATGATCAGCTTGCCGCCGATCGCCGCGCCGGTGATGGCGATCGTGTTCCACGAGGCTTTCAGGAAGAGCGAGTTCGGCCCGAAGAGATTCGTGTAATTCCGCAGGCCGACCCAGGTGCCCGCTTGCCCGATGAAGCGCTCCTGGAAACTGAGCAGGATGGCGTCGATGAACGGGTAGATCAGCAGCGCCATCAGGATGATGAAGACCGGCCCGACGAGCAGCCACCCGAGGAGCCAATCGCGCCCGAGCAGCCGACTGCTCAGGCTGCGCCGTATCGTGTCGGTCGTTTTCGGGGGGTATGCGGCGTGTATCTCTGCCACGGGATGACCTCCGCAGCGGCGGGCGGCGCGGGCCACCCGCCGCTGATCCGGGTGCTCAGGCTTTCACGAACTTGTTGTAGGACTCCATCATCTGTTGTTGGGCCATCTCCTGCGCCGAATCGATCGACATGTTGTCGTTGATGATCTTGCTCAGCATATCGGAGAGGGTGAATTTGGCGTCGGTGACTTCCGCCAACCACGGCTGGGGCGGGGCGGGCCAGTTACGCGTGCGCCCGTTATTGGCGATGTTCGCGAGTTCGGCGAACTTGCTCTTCTCCCAGAATTCGCCCTTGGCGTGGTCGCGGTAGACCGGCACGAAGCGCCCCTCGACCGTCTTGGAAATCTTCTGCAAGTTGTCCGGCTGGAGGAAAAATTCGAGCGCCGATGCGGCCTTGGCATTCTGCGGGGCTTTCTTAAAGGAGCCGAAGCCGAGGGCCGCACCCTCGGCGAACGCGCCCGCCGGGCCTTTCGGCGGCAGCGAGAGGCCCGTCTTGTCGCCGAGTTCCTTGTCGTTGACCAGCAACCAGCCCATGATCGTCGCCGGGTTGATCGCGATCAGCCCGCGCCCTTTTTGGTACGCCTCGTTGTTCCAGGAGGTTACCGTCTGCGCGAATGACTCGGTCGGGATCAGCTTGGCCTGCCACATCTTGACGACCATCTCGATCCCGGCCTTGTTCGCGGGGTTCTTGATGTCCGGCACGCCCTTCTCATCATTCAGGCGACCGCCATAGGCCCAGAGGGTCGAGACGAGATTGTTGACGCTGTCCCCTTCGTGGCCCAGGGCGTAGGCAAAGGTGAAGTTGCGCGGCGGCTGCTGGATCTTCGGCCCGAGTTCGAGCAATTGGTCGTAGGAGTCGAAGAATTTGCCGTTGTTCTTCTCGCCGATCAGGTCGATCCGCCAGTGCGCCGGCCAGACATCGACCGCGTAGGGGATCGAGATGATCTTGCCATCCGTGGCGGTTAAGGAGCTGACGGCGAGCGGATACATCCCGCCCGCTTTGTCTTTGTACTTGTTGACCAGCTCGGTGAGGTCGTTCGTTTCCCCTTGCGTGTACCAGTAGATCTGGTTCGTATTGGTGAGCTCGGGCGGTTGCCCCGCCGCCAGCGCCGCCGATTCTTTTTGCAAGATCAGCGGCGAACCGGGGATCGACTGCCATTCGACCTGCACATTGTTCTGCTTGCCCCAATCGACGAAGGCGTTGCCGACCGCCTCATCGGTCTTGACGTTCCAGTTGGCGCTGAACCAGACGTTGAACTTCCCGGCGACGATCTTGAGATCGGGCGCTGGCGTGGTCGAGGCACTGGCCGCCGGCACCGCCGCCCCGCTGGCGCTCGGCTTCGCCGAAGCCTGCGCGCCACCCCCACCCGCCGGGGCAGAAGTGGCGGACGTCCCGCCGCACGCGGCCAGCAGTGCGGCTGCCGCGAGGGCTCCCGCGCCGCCGAGGAATCGTCGCCGTGACAAGGGTACGGCCTGGCGCTGCTGCTCCATGTCCCGCTCCTCTCTGTCTGTGCTGGCACCGCGCCGGGTGCGATGCCGGTCGTTGGTCGCCTTCAAGCGCGTGGTCGTCCGTCCGCTGCGCGCAGGGTGGCTCGGGGGAACGCCATCAACGAGCGATCGATGGCCAACTATTGTCGGTCTTTCTGTTCGGCACACTATAAGATGATATGTCAGACTTGTCAATTCATCGGTTGGCCTCCTTGTGTTGCCGACGATGCCTCGGGAAACGGGCTAGAATGGTCGCGTATGGGTGGCGACCCTCTGCCGTCGCGGCCCTCGCGTCATCATGCGGAGGAGATCATGCGCCTCGGTGGACCGATCGGGAGTGATTGGGATAGCCCGGAGAGTTGGGTCGCAGCGGTGCGCCAGCACGGCTACGGCGCGGCCTACTGTCCGCTGACGGAAAAGGATGACGCCGCCACGATCGCCGCCTATGCGGCGGCGGCGGCGGGGGCCGATATCGTGATCGCCGAGGTGGGGGCGTGGAGCAACCCGATCAGCCCCGACCCCGAGATCAGCCGCGCGGCGATCGCCTACTGCCAGAGTCGGCTGGCGCTGGCGGAGGCGATCGGGGCGCGGTGCTGCGTGAATATCGCCGGTTCGCGCGGGGCGAGTCGCGGCGGCCCGCATCCGGCGAATCTCACCCCCGACACCTTCGCCCTGATCGTCGATACGGTGCGAACGATCATCGATGCGGTGCGACCGACGCGCACCGTCTATGCGCTGGAAGCGATGCCCTGGATCTTCCCCGATTCGCCTGATACCTATCTCGCGTTGCTCGACGCGATCGATCGGCCCGGTTGCGCCGCGCACTTCGACCCGGTCAACTGGGTCGTCAGCCCGCGCACCTTCTACGACACCGCTGCGCTGATCCGCGAGTCGGTCGCGAAGCTAGGGCCGCGGATCAGGAGTTGCCATGCGAAAGACATCGCCCTGCTGGACGGACGCGCGGCGGTGCAATTCGATGAAGTGCGGCCCGGGCTGGGCGGCCTGGATTACCGGGTTTTCCTGCGGGAGCTCGACCGCCTCGATCCCGATCTGCCGCTGATGCTCGAACATTTGCCATCGTTGGAGGAGTATGCCGTCGCCGGGGCGCATATCCGCGCGGTCGCCGCCGAGGAGGGGCTGACACTGGGGGGACGGGGCTGAACCACAGCGCGCACAGAGCGCACAGAGACGAGGGGAGGGAGCGGCGAGCAGCCGGGGACGGGGCACCGATCGGACTGGCTGGTAGCGGCGTGTGTGTATGGGCCCTCAACAGGCCCGCCCTACGCTCATGCTCGGGTCTCTCCCCGTTCACCATCGGCGCGTCGGCGAACAGGCGGATAGGGAACACTCGCGAGCGATTTCGCTTGTCGGATAGATGGGGACCAGTGGCGACTATTTCCGGCGGGGTGCCGCGCCACCTTTCGCCGGGGCTGGGGCCGCGCCGCCCTTGCCGCCGAGATTCGGCGCACCCTGACCGAACCAGTCGGGCATGTTGGCATCCTGGCCGAAGAAAAATTCGTCCATCTGCTGCACCAGGAAATCGCGCCCGGCCTGATCGGCGAGGTTGAGGCGATAGGAACCGATCAGCGTCTTGGCGTGTTCCTGCCACAGGCCGAATGCCTGGGTCGAGATCTCATCGTAGATACGCTGCCCCAACTCGCCCGCGAATGGTGGCGCGTCGAAGCCGGGTAGTTCGCGCCCGAGTTTCCTGCACATCACCAACCGCGCCATCGTTGTCCGCCTCTTTCGGTGTTCGCTCGTACGCCTGCCCGACTGCGAGAGTATCGGCGGTGAGCCGCGCCGCGTCAATCGCGGCGGGCCAGCCCCGTTGCCGATCGCCCCGTGCCGGTGCAACCGCTCAGCGCCAGTGTTCGAACCAGATCCGCGACTCGAATTCCGGTTTCGTCAGATTGACCGATGAATAGATCGGGTAGAAGAAGACGAAGGCCACGACGACGACCGTGACGTAGCCGACGGCCAGCGCTTTCCCCGCAAATTCTTTCCGCCCCCATTCCCAGAGTTCATCGACCACGACCGCCACCGCGAAGATGCCGAAGATGGCGGCGGGCAAGAAATGATAGATGTAGGCAATCCGGGGGATCAGCGCCCAGGGGAGCCATTGCCCGAAGAAACCGATCACCAGGACCGGCAGGGCCGGGTGGCGATCGGCCCACCAGCGCGCCGTCAGGTAGCCGACCGCAGGCAGGAAGGCCCAATAGAGCAGCGGATTACCGTTGGCGTACGTATTCGCCACCACCCCTTGCCCGTAGGTGACCGAATACCAGACCGGACGCCACACGACGGGCCACTGATACCAGGTTGACTGGTAGGCGTGGGTCGCCTTGAGGTGCGAGTGGTAATAATACATCTGCCGTTGTAACTCGATCAGTTGATCGACGGTGTGGCCGGCCAGGAAGAATGGCACATAGCTGGCGAGATACAGCGCGAGTGGCAACACGATCAGCCCGAGCGGCACCCAGAGCAGGTGCTGCACGAATCCCTCGCCCGCCCCCTTCGGCCCTTGCTGTCCGGTGCTGCTGGCGTACAGCATGTAGAGTTGCCAGGCGATCACCGCCGCGATCAGGAGCGAGAGTTTCAGGCCCGCGCCCGAGCGCAGGGCGGGAACGAAGACGACCGCGATGGCGAAGAGGGCGGCGACGAGCGATGCGATGGTGCGCCGCGCGTTGAACGGGAAGAGGCAGAATGCCCGCCAGGCCGCGAAGACCCCGAGCAACGCCGAAGGGTAGACGGCGTTCCATTTCGTCGCGATCCCGAGGCCCATGAAGAGGCCGAGCCAGAGGAGTGGCGTCCGTATCTTCGTGGGCGCGGCGGTGAGGAAGGCGTAGAAGGCGACGAAGGCACAGGCCATGAAGATCGTGCCGAAGATGTCGATCACCCCGGTGCGCGATTCGACGAAATAGAGCCCGTCTGCCAGGGTGAGCACACCCGCCAGGATCGCGACCGACCGCCTCCCGGTCAGCGTGAGGCCGAGCCAGTAGACCGCCGCCAGACCGAGCGCCCCGAAGATCGCGCTGGTGAAGCGCCAACCGAGCGGGGTATCGCCCCACATCAGCACCCCGACGGTCATGATCAGCTTGCCGAGCGGCGGATGGGTCCACTCGTAGGCAACGTTCTCGCGCGGCGCTTTCGTGCTCCAGAGCCAGGCATCGGCGTTCCCGATCGCGTACTGACTGGCGGTATAGGCGTGATAGACCTCGTCGTAGATATATTGCCGGGGCTCCTCGATCCGTACCAGGTAGAGCCCGAGGGCTACGACCACGAAGAGCGCGGAGATGAGCACATCGGTGCGCCTTCGCGCCCACCAATTCGCCCGCACTTGGACTTGTGGCACGTCGGCGATTGTGTCTCGCCACCCGCCGCGCCGCGTCGGTGGGGCGAGTGTCTCCGCGTTCGGCAATGCCGTGGCCGTCAGGCCGCCACGCCCCGCGACCCGCGCCGTCGCCTGTTTCGCGCCTTGCTGCCGGAGCGCGCGCTTTTCGGCACCCCCCCGACGTTTTTGATTCGCCCCCACGCGCCTACCTCCGCGTCGCAGCCGACCGATTCGTTGGGTTGCAATCCGCTAAGGGTAGCACAGGCGACGGGAGCCTCGCTATTCCTCATAACCTTTTCGGCCATCTCCCCGCACAAATGCAAGCGCCCCGCCCCACAAGCGTGGGGCGGGGCGTAACCGTCTGCCGATCTAGATGAGCGCCTCGACATTGGCGGTCGGTAGGTGCATTTGCTCGCCGCTGGGCAGGGTGACCGTGACCGCATCGGTCAGCAAATCCCCTTCGAGACGCTGCCTGCGCGGGGCCGCGAAGACGGTCGCGAGGACCCCGAGATGATCGTGGTCGAGGAGGCGCACCGCCGTGCCCGGCTCCAGCGAGGCGATCGGCAGGGTCATATCGTCGCCGCTGCGCCCGGCACTCCGCGATAGGACCACCACCTCCGGTCGGCGCAGCCCACCCGATAGCCTCGTCAGGCCGCTGACCGCGCTCTGCATCCCGTCGGCCGCGGCGAGGACGTCGTAGAGCGGCCCGGCCATCGCGGCGCGCCCGAAGCCCTCGGTGATGACGAGGGTGAGCGGCCCTTCGGCGGTGGGGATCTGCCAACTGGGGAGGCCCACCCGCCAGAGCGCCGAATCTTTCACGCCGAGCCAGCTGACCAGCTCAGACTCCTCGATCGAACCGGCGATGATCCCCCGGACGCCGACCTGCGCCGCCTTGTTGAGGGCGGCGGCGTTGACGGTGCCGCCGACGGCGAGGATCGCGCGGGCGGCACGATTGTCGATCAGATCGGCGCCGAGCGGTCGTTGCCGGTCGCCGCCGACGACTTTCAGCACGCCGAACGCTTCATCCCCGACGCCGAAGGCCCCATAAAAGCGCGAGCCGAAGGTGCGAATCGTCACGCCGCGCGTCAACTCGACCTCCTCGATCACGCCGCCGACGTAGGCCGGGAGTTCGATGCGGGCCGCCGGGGGGCGGATGAGCGCGGTGCCGAGCAGGGGGTCGAAGCGCACGAACGTGCCGGCGACCGGCGTGCGTACCGTCAGATTACGGAGCCCGCGACGACGGCGGGCAATGACTTCCCCTTCGTTGACCGGTTGCCCCACCTCTTTAACGAGTCGCGCTTCGGCGGTGCTCGGTTCGATCCCGAGATCGCGGGAGACATTTACGAAGGTCGTGGGCGGGATTTGCATGCCGGTGGCGACGAGCGTGCTCGCCTCGACCCGCTCGCCAACTTTGACGTGGACCTCACCGGCAACCGGGAGGCGGCGGACGATCCGCAGTTCGTTTTCGCGGACGAGGGTTGGCTGGCGCGTCGGATTATAGTGGAACACGGGCACCTCGCTGCTCTTGTCGCTGCTCTCGCTCGCGGATCGTATGGTGGTCTCTGGCGTGTGCAGTGCCAGGCGTTAGGCCGGCTCTTCCGCGGCCGGATCGTCAACCGTCGGAGCCTGGCTCACCGCGGAACTTTCGCCCTCGGGCTTCGGCGTGCTCGGCATGACCCGCGAGATGGTGTGGAATTCGTTTTGCCAGCCCCCGACCTTCGCCAGCCGCTCCCGTTCCTCGCGCGGGAAGACGAAGGGGCGCTCGCGGGCGTCGATGACCAGCCCAACCGGGCCGCCGTGCGGGGCGAGATCGCCCTCGAAGGTGGCCCCCTCGCCCGGCGCGCCTTTGCCGATCTGGAGCCGCTTGCCCCCGTCGAAGCGCAGCGCGGCGGCGCGCTCACCGCCCCGCAGGGGCAGGCGCAACACCTCACCGCTGCGGATGATGAAGTTCCATTTGCGCCCATCCTGGTAGACGAGTTCACCCGAGACCTGCTCGCTCGCGGGGCAACTGACCACGACACAGGCCCCGAGATCGAAGAGGCTATCGTGCTCGAAGAGTTCGGAGGCGTGATCGGGTTCGAGCGCGCCGAGCGCGCCGATCAGCGGCATCAACGCGTCGCGATCGAGCGCGAGTTGCACGATCCCACTCGCGGGGCGAGGGTCGAGTCCATCGACCAGGGCCATGAAGGCGTCAGCCGGGTCCGGCCAGCGAGAGAAGAAGCTCCCGCCAACGAGGAGGTCGGCGGCCAATATCCCGTTGCCGCCGCCCGCCAACTCGGCGGCCCCGGTGCGGAGGAGTTCGCGCACCAAACCGGCCTCGATCTGGCGATCGCGCGGGGTCATCGGCACGGTGAATGGCCGTACGGCGCGGTTGAGGATCCAGGTCCGCAGCTCATCTTCGCTCATGGAGAAGGGGAGCCAGCGGAGGACATTCGGCAACGGCAGGGCCGTGAGGAGGTTCGCGGCACCGAGCGCCAGGTCGAGCGCCGGTTCGCTCAGCGCGCGGCCCTCGCCACCGTGTGCCCAGCAACAGGTGAAACCTTCCTCCAGATCGACGGTGATCACTTCGCAGCCGAATTGCAGGGCCATGAAGCGATTGACCAGGTCGATCGCCCGCGCCCGCGCCAACGGCGGCGCGGCCCCCATCCTTTCGAGGCTATCGAAACCGGGCAGGAGGGCGGCGGCGCGGCGATTCGTCAGGTCGAGGATTTCCGTCTCGACAGTCAAGGCGATGCTGGCCGGGTCGTACTCATCGGTGGCGAGGAAGCCGAATTCGTAGCCATCGCCGAACGTGACCGTCGCGGCGTCGCGCCCGGACTCGCCGGCGATCACCAGGATGGCCGGGGAGAGGTCGGTGTCGCGCTGCGGGTTGGTGCTGACGATCTCCGTGGCTAAACCGAGCAGCCGTTGCAACCCGAGCTGCGCGTCGCCCGTGGCGACGATCAGCAGCAGATCCGGTTGCAGCCGGGCGAGGGCGGCGACGGTCGCGGTCGTCCCCTCATCGATCGGGGCGTTCGGTTCGACGGTCAGCGTCGGCAGGACCGTCACCGGGGAGCGTCGCGCGATCGAGAGGAGGGCGTTGAGGACCCCGCCACCCTCGGTCGCCAGGATCCCGACGCGCAACGGCGGCGTCGCCGCCACCGTGGAGAGGAAGGCGTCGGTGCCGTCGCCGTTGTCTTCCTGCGGGATGATAATCCGCGTCCGATCGGCGAACCGTCGCGCCGTCGCCGCTTCGAGCGATTCGAGCGCGGCGCGCAGCCCCACGCCGAGGTCATCGTAGGGGGCTTCGATCGTACTGGGGCTCGTCCCCTGCGCCACAAAGCGGCACGCTCCCTCGACGATCTCGACCAGCGTGGCGCGCGTCAGTGTCCGACCACAATCGGCGACCACGATCGACTCGCGCACCTGCTCTCCGTTCATGCCTGCTCCCGTCTATGATTGCGCGTTGCGCTTAGTTCGACATCGTTGGCGCGATGACGAAGATGCCCAGGACGATCAAGAAGATTACGAAGGCCAGGATGAAGGCGATCGTCGCCATCCGTTGCACCGGCGGGCCGGAGCGTTCGCGCACGATGGGCTTCGGGCGGTTGGCCCCGAGTCGGGCCGGTGCAGCCGATGTCGGTGCATTCACCATCGGTAGGACGGTCGGCTTCGCTTCCGGTACCGGTGCCGGGGCGACGACGCGCTCGGGCTTGGTCATTTTGGCGACTTTGGCGCGGCTTTCTTCGGTGACGCC
>DATCMP010000469.1:0-9904 GCA_036563365.1 Thermomicrobiales bacterium | reverse complement strand
GGTCGCCGGGATCTGCTGATTGGCGAGGGTGGTCACCCCTGGCTTGATGTCGGCCGGATTGCGGATCCAGATCTTGAGGTTGGCCTCGTTGTTCTGCGCCCAGGCCGAGGAGAAGGTGGTGCGGCTCCCGAAGTGTGTCAGATCCGGCCCGATCCGGCCCTTCGCGTTCGTACCGGCGATATAGTGGCAGGTGACACAGGCACCGCCCGTGACGAGCTGCTGCCCCTTCTGGATCTGCTCGGCGGTGATATCACCCGCGGCGACCGGGGCGGCCTGCCCCTTCTGGGCCGCGAACCAGGTTTGGTAATCGGCCTGCTCCTGCACGAAGACATACATCTTCATGAAACCGTGCGCCGTTCCGCAGAGCTCGGCGCACTGGCCGTAGTATTGTCCCGTCTCATTCGGGGTGTACTTGATATGGTTAATTCGGTTCGGATAGAGATCCATCTTGCCACCGAGCAAGGGCACCCAGAAGGAGTGCTGCACGTCGTGCGAGGTCAGCTCGAATTCGGCGGTCTTGCCCACCGGGATATGGATCTCATTGGCGGTGACGAGATCTTTGTCGCGATTGGTCGGGTCGGTCGGATCGGGGTAACGGACCTCCCACCAGAACTGGTGGCCGATGATCTTGACCCGCGTGGCATCGGCGGGCGGCGGGCTGGCCTGCGTGATGATCGTGCGGACCGTCGGCACCGCGATCAGTACCAACAGCAAGGCGGGGACGATCGTCCAACCGATCTCCAGGCGATTATTACCGTGGACCTGCTTCGGCAGACCCTGACCCGGCCGCCGTCGGAAGCGGAAAACCGAATAGAAGAGCATCGCGTTCACGACGACAAAGACCGAAACCGCGAGCCAGAAGACGAGCGAATACAGCCCCCAGATCTCCCTGTTCTCGGGGGACTTATAGTCGATCGTCATCGTCGGCCCGGTGAATGTGCAGGCCGACAGTAGCGCCGCGATCGCGATCAGAGGCAGAATAGTTGTAAGCGCACGCATCCGCCCGCTCGACGCGCCCCCTCCGGCGCGCCCACCTGCCCCATCCCGACTCACCCTCATCACCCCTCCCGCTCCTGCTTCCCGCCTATGCCCGGCTTCTCGGTCAACAAGACGCACCGCTCCCAGCGATTCTGAGGACATTATACGCCGATTCGCCCAACCACCCAACAGGCAAATGCGGCGAATTTCCCTGGCGACGCGAAGGCCGTGCGGAACAGATCCGGCGATTCGTACGCGGATCCACGACCGGCAGCAGCATACTGGTCCCGGTAGGTACTGTCAAGCGTCATGATCGGGTTTTCCCAACCGCTGCAAGCCCGCTGAACATCGGCGGGTGGTGCTACAATCGGCCCGCAACGGATGACCGCGACGGCAAGGGAGGTACAGGCGGTGGGGCGCGAAACGCAGCACGGCAACGAGGGCTCGATCGCCTGGTTACGCTCATTCGTTGGCACAGCGCGCCTCCTCTATCCGGTCGGCGTGGCCTGTGTGCGCGACGGGCACGGGCGTTTCCTCTTACAGGCCCGCACCGATTTCGTCGGGTTGTGGTGCTGTCCGGGCGGGGGCATCGATCTCGGGGAAACAGCGGAGGAAGCGGCGTGTCGTGAAGCGCTCGAGGAAACCGGCGTCACCGTCGAAGCGCTCCGCCTGCTGGGCGTCTATTCGGGGCCGCGCTACGCGACACGCTACCCGAATGGCGACATGACCCAACCGGTGGCGCTCGCCTTCCTCTGCCGCCCGCTCGCCGGTGAACTGCGCGCCGATGGGGTGGAAAGTGCCGCGTGCGACTGGTTCGCCCCCGACGCCTTGCCCGCGCTGACCGTCGAAAGCGCCGATATTATCCGCGACGCGCTGGCCGAGCGGGTCGCGGCATTCTCTCGTTAGGCACCGCCGCGACCGCGACCGGGCGCAGCTTCTTGCCCGGCTCAAGGTAGAGCCCGCAACAGCACAGACAACCGCGAAGAACCGCCCGGAGAAGGCTCGTGCCGATCGCCATCACCCGCCGCACAATCCTCCGCACCGGTAGCGCGCAAGGGCTCGCCCTGCTGCTCGCCGCCTGCACGCGCGGCGGCGACAGCCCGACCGCCACAAGCCGCCCGCAGCTCGAGCCGACCATGCAAGCGACAGCGCCAACCACGCCGCCAACGCGGTCGCCCTCCCGCTCCGCGCCGCCGACCACACCAACCGCCGCGGCCACACGCCCCGCAGCGGCGACCGCCGCGCGCGGCACCCCCAGCCCGGCTCGCTCGGCCACGGCCAACATCGCCACCCCGCTGAATCTTCGGGCGCGCGAATATCTGTTGCCGCGCGGGTCCGTCCCCTATGGTGTGGCGCTGACGCCCGACGGCGCGGCCTGGTACACCGCGCAGCGGGCGGGCGAACTCGGTCGTCTCGATCCGGCGACGGGCGCGATCAAGGAGATCGCGCTCGGCCAGGGTGCCGCGCCGCGCGGGATCGTCGTCGGCCCGGATGGTGCGCTCTGGCTGGTCGACGCCGGGTTGAACACGCTCGTCAGAGTGGACGCGGCGACCGAGGCGATCCGCCGCTTCTCCCTCCCGACGGGCGGCGCGGGCGCGAACCTGCAAGCGCTCGCCTTCGATCGATCCGGTCGCCTCTGGTTCACCGGCGAGGGCGGCCTCTACGGCCACCTCGACCAGAACATGGGGATCGTGCAGACCTTTAAGGCCCCGCGTGGCGTCGGTCCGGCGGGGATCACCGTCGCCCCCGACGGCACGATCTACTTCGCCTCATTTGACGGGGATTATGTCGAACAGATCGTGCCGGAGACCGGGCTGGCGACCACCCTCCGCCTGCCGACAGCCACGGCGGGGCCGCGAGGTATCGCGGCGGACTCGCACGGGCGGATCTGGGTGGCAATGTGGCAGGCCGGACTCCTCGCCGCCTACGAGCCGACGACCACCCGCTGGCACACCTGGCCCCTCCCCGGCCGGAAGCCGCAGCCGCGCGCGGTCTATGCCGATGCGCGCGATCGGATCTGGCTCACCGACGATAGCGCGAACGCGATCCTCCGCTTCGACCCGCCCACCGAGGGGTTCCAAGCCCTGACCCTCCCGACGGCTGCCGGGGCGATCAACCAACTCGCCGGGCGTCCCGGCGAAATCTGGGGGGCCGAGTCGGGCGGCGATCGTCTCGTCGTCTTACGCCAGGGGTAAACGCGCGGGTAAGCGCCGGGCTCAACGGGTCGTCGCGTCCGCACTACCAACAGCCATCCCGCGCACTCGCCCTCGGACGCCCTCGCCCCGGTTGCCGAATGCGGTCCGATACCATACGATCGTTCCACTGAGCGAGCACCTTGTGGGGAATGGAGGCACCGATGGCGCAATTCCTGGCGAGCAACCAGATGCTCGGGCTCGTGCTGATCGCCTTGCTGGCGGGCCTCGGCTGGTGGCAGCGCGATCTCCTGCGCGACATCGTCAGCGCGCCGAGCCGCGCCTGGCGAATCCTCGCCTGGGTAACATTCGGCCTCACCTGCGCCCTGGTCCTCTGGTTCACCTTCGCCGACGACTGGCGTAAGGTGTTCGGGGAGCTCCTCGACATCGGCGAGAAATTCCCGAGCCAGCGCGCCGTGATCGATCCGGTCGATCCGGCGATCCGCCGCGTGTCGCTCGTCCTCCTCATCGTCACCCTGCCGCTTACCGGCGGCATCTTCGCCCGCTATGTCGGCGGATACGGGCTGCAGGCCGTGCTGATCATCCTCGGCGTTTCTTCGTTCTTCCCCAGCTACCTCATCCGCCAACGCCTCGATACGGGGCTGGCCGGGATCCTCGAACTACCGAGTTTTTTCTCCGTGGCGATGCTAGGGACCCTCTTCTATCTGCTGCTCAGCTACGCGGTGAACATCGCGCTGATCCTGACGACCTACATCGGCCTGCTCGGTATCGCCGCGCTGCCGATCACCGCGATCCTCGACCTCCTCGGTCGCCGCGAGGCACCGATCCGGCCAACGGACGAGGTGAACGATTTTTATACCCGTCTCAGCGCCGGGGTGCAAGAGCGACGTAGCGCGCAGCTCAACCAGCGCCCGCACGGCAGCGCCCCCAACAAACCCTGAGCGCAGAACGAGAAAAGCCCGCGCCGGATCGGTTCCGGCGCGGGCTTCGTCAAGAATTACCGTCGCGACATCCGCCAGCCGAACGTCAGCAGCCCCAGCGCAGCAACGAGCAAGACCCCGATCCCGACCGTGAAGAGGAACGTCCGGTTCCCGTCGTTCGCGGCCAGGACGGTCGGCGCAGCTTCCAGCGCCCCGGCAACCGGCGCGGCAGAGCCGGGCGCGTTGCCATTACCGGTCGCCACATTCGCCGCCAGGGCGACCGTGGCCGTCGGCGCGCTCGCCTTCGGGCTTGGCCGCGGGACACTCGTCGCGGTCGGCTTCACGGCATTTGCACCCGCGGCGGGTCGTGACGATGGTGCTGGCTGCCCGCCAATCCCGGTCACGTTCGCGCCGCCGAGACCACCCAGACCAGGGAACGCGGAGCCACCCGCACCGAGCGGCAAGGCGCTCAATGACGAGCCGACACCGGCGGGCAGCACCCCGGCTAATGCGCTCGCTGGCGCGGCACTCGTCGGGTCGGTCGAGGCGGGCGTCGCACCATCCGGCGCGACGATCGTGGTCGGCTGATCGAAGTTACTGAGCGTCAGCGCATAGGTCGCTTCGAGCGCCAGCGCGGGACCCGCGCCATCGGCGACGGTCATCGCCATCGCGAAATCCATCCGATGGAGATAGCCATCCGCGTCCCCGATCCAGAGATCGACCGCGGCGGTGAGTTGCGGCAGGGGCATCGCCGGATCGCTCGGCACCGCGCCCCCCTCCGCCGTGAGCAGCGCGGCAAGATCGAGATCGGCGTGCCAATGTGTGGTGATCGCGCCGTTGAGGGCTTCCTTCCGCAGGGCAACGAAGTTCAGGCCATCGAATCCGGTCAGGCCCAGGGTGTCCGGCGATAACGGCGTCTGACCAGATTGCGCGGCCGTAGCAGCTGTCCAGGTCCAGGTGCCCAGCAACGGATCGCGCCAGTAGAGCTTCCCATCGACCATGACCACCGCGACCGCGACCCGCTCCGTTTGCGGCACCCCGGCCTCGGTCCCCTGGCTCACGATCTCCGCCTGGAGTTGGGCCGCCTGGCGCGCCTGATCGTAGTCCCCCTGGCCCGACGCGGTGATCGCCATCGCGCTGGCGCTGTCGCGGTCGCTCACCCGCATCGCGCCGTCGAACTGTAGGTGTGCGGTTTGCGGCACGGTAAAGTGCGGCGCACCGGTCGCCCCGACCGGTTCCGCGCCTCGCGCGGCCAGGACGAGCGATAGTAACAGCAGCAACACGCCCAGGATCAGCGGCAGTCGCGATTTCACGGTCGCTCCTTCGATGCGGTGTCGGCGACGATCATTGCCCGGCGGGAGAGTAGTCAGCCGCCCGGCAAGCGGGAGCAACCGGGCGAAACCCTCATACCTCGATCATCGGGGGAGGGACAGCGCGACGCAATAGCCTGTTCCGCCCACCGGGGTGGTACTTCCGGCTCAAGATGGCCGTATTCCGACGTGGCAGGAAGTCGTTGGGAGGGCCGTCAGATTGCGCGATGGGCGGCACAGCGCGGGCCATCTGCATCCGGGCCGTTGAGCGCGGCGGTCGCGAGCGGGGATGGTGAAAAACTCCGGTGCCCGGAGCGACCACGTTCGCCGGGCGATGGGCATGGGTGAATCAGGAGATCGGCAGCGTGGCGTATCCGGCGCGGTCGACGACATCAACGGCGAGGAGGATGTCCTCCGCCGCACCGTGTTGCCCGGCGATCCGTTCGAGGAGTCGTCGGATTCCGAGTCGCCCTATCTGATAGGCGGGTTGCGTGGCGACGATCAGCGGCGTTCCGACCAGGCGCGAGTCATCGATCAGGCTCGAGAGCTCGAAAAAGGTAGCGACCGTCAGGTCCTCCGGGACGCGCGTCCCGGCCGCGGTCAGCGCGTGCAATGCGCCGAGCGCCAGCCGACTATTGCCGATGCAGATCGCCTCCGGCAGAGGGCGCGTCCGCACCAACTCCGCCATCATGGTATAACCCGATTGCTGCGTGTGTTCACCGAGCTTAATCAGGGCGGGGTCCGGCGTGATCCCCGCGCTTTGAAGCGCGTCGCGATAGCCTGCCAAGCGATCCTGCCCCAGCGAACTCGCCAGCGGCCCCCCAACATAGGCGATTCGCCGCCAACCAGCGTCGAGGAGTCGTTTGGTGAGCGCGAACGCGCCCTTGCGACTATCGCTCCGTATGACATCGGCCTCGATCCCGGCGATCTTGCGGTGCATCATCACGAAGGGGAGATGGTGCGTCTCCAGACGGCGCAACAGCTCCGTGCTACCGATCGTCGCCACGACCGCCAGCCCGGCGACCCGGCGACGGAGGAGGTTCTCGATATAGCGCTCTTCTTTCGCCGGTTCGTCATCGGTGTTGCACAGGAAGAGACTGTAGCCACTCTCCCACGCCTCGTCCTCGGCCCCGCGCGCCATCGCCGTCCAAAACGTCGTGGCGATATCGGGGACCACCAGGGCCAGGGTGTCGTTCTGGCGCGAACGGAGGCTGCTGGCGAGTTGATTGGGGACGTAATGCAACTCATTGATCGCCGCCTGCACGCGCGCCTGAGTCTCGGCGCGGACGTATTCCGCGCCGTTAATCACGCGCGAGACGGTGATGACCGATACACCCGCCCGCTTCGCTACATCCTTAATTGTCGCAGCCATGAAACCTCGTTGGTGATCGTGGCGGGAAGATGCCGGATTAAAATGGCTGCACGCCCGAATCGTAACAAGGGCGCACAGCCAGCGTCAACAAACTGCTATTGCGGCACGGATATCAGACGTGGAGGACGACGAACCCATCCTCCACGGTGACCGGGAACGTCTCGACCTCGTCCGGTAGCTCATCAGCGGCGGACTCGACTGTGACCTCGTACGTCTTCACGCGCATCTTGTGCGGATTGAAGATCGAGCGTCCGGTGGTGATGTCGAACTCCCAGCCGTGCCAGGGGCAGCGCACGATCTCGCCATCGCGCGCCCAGATATATTCGCCCGGCTTCGAGGGCATCGTCATCCCCTTGATCGCGCCCAGACAGAGCGGTGCCGCTTGGTGCGGGCAGGTATTCCGCAGGGCATAGTAGGTCCCGTGGACATTGAAAACACCGATCGAGCGCCCTTCGGCCTCGACGATCCGGCGCGCGCCGGGCGGTAAATCGCCCGCCCGGCCAACGACATGCTTCCCCATCGCACTTGCGCTCCCTTCAGCCCACCCGTTACGGCAGGTTGTACCACTCGCGCGCATTCTCCGAGAAGATCCGCCGGTGCATCGCCTCGGGGAGTTTCGGGAACGCGTGCGTCGGGGAGTCGAAGTCCCAGTGCGGATAATCGCTGGCGAACATCAGGATATGCTCGGCGTCCATCATCTCGAAGATCTGGAGGAGGTGCTTCGGATTATCCGGGTTCTCCAACGGCTGGCTGGAGAGGCGCACATGATCCCGCAGATAGGCCGAAGGGGCCTTCGTCACCCACGGCACCTCGGAGCGCAACGCCTTCCACTCGGCATCCAATCGCCACATCAGCGCCGGAAGCCACGAGACGCCGCCTTCGGTCAAGGTCACGCCGAAGCCGGGGAACCGCTCGAAGACCCCCTCGGTCAGGAAACTGACGAGGTGCGACTGGAAGGCGAACGAGAGGCCGGTATGCCACTCGATATAGTGCGTCGGGTAGCCGGGGCTCGGCTGAATGTTGATCCCCATCCCATCGGTGCCGGGGTGGATCGCGAAGCGCAGGCCGTGCCTCTCGCAGGCTTCGTAGATCGGGTAGAACTGCCGCTGGCCGAACGGCGCGCGCGCCCCCGAATCGGTCATCACCTGCACGAAATGCGGGTGCCCGGCCCAGCGTTCGATCTCGCGCGCGGCAGCGATCGGGTCCTGCACATTCACCGTGATCGAGCCTTTGAACACCCCGTCGTGGTTGTACTTGGAGAGCCAGGTATCCGCCAGCCAGTCGTTAAAGGCGGCGGCGACGGCGGTCCCGAAGTCCGGGTCGGGGTGGAGGTTGCAGAAGGCGCGCGGCAAGATGATGCAGTAGGCGTGGCCGTATTCATCGACCAGTTGCTTGCGGAGAAAGTCCGGATCGGAGCCGGTCGGGCCACCGCCCGGGGGGGTGCTATCGAGCCGCGCGCCGTGAACCGGGTTACCGAAGAGGCCGCGCCCACCGCCGTTATAGCGGTCCCGCCAGGGCATCGCGAGATAGCTCTTGATCTCGTCGATAGTGCGCGGCGAGACGTGCACATCGCAATCGACTAGGCCCTCGCGAGCCAGGACCGGCGCGGTGGTGATCGGTTCGGTGATCGTCATGTCGGCTTTCTCCTCCGTATCGTTGTCGGACAGGTCCGTTCGTACCACACCCCTCGTTCGCGCACTACCGTCTCGATACAGCAAGAACGACCAGAATTTTCCTATCCTGTATCGTTGTGGTAACGATACCATGACCTGTCAAGCCCCCGAAGATACCCTCGGCCTGCCCATCGGCGCTGCGCTGTTACAACAGGTCGCGCGATGATACCGGTCGACACGGAGGAGCCAAGGGTGTCGCGCCCCCTGCTCACCGCACGATGGACACCGACCGGGATGGCAGCATCGGACATCGTGCTTGACAACATATACGCTAAATGGTAACGTCACCAAGCTGTATGGTATCGTTGTCATGGTGTGATTCGGTCGCTTGGTGACGGGTAGGGGTCCGGCCCAACGACTATCGAGAAATTTCTGGGACACCACAATACGGCAGCAGCCGAGCCAGGCCGCGCATTTAAGGCGATAGGGTCGGGAGGGAGAGTGCCCATGCGGGTGCTCGGGTATTGGATAGAGACAGGGAGCGATGAACATGGCACGGTTTGTTCCGATGACCCGGCGGCGTTTTCTCGGACAACTGATCGCCGCCGGCGGCGGACTCGCGCTGGCGGCCTGCGGGGCCAGCCCGCGCGATCAGGCAGCCAACCCTTCCACCGCACCGAGCACCGCACCGAGCACCGCACCAAGCACCGCGCCGGCCGCAGGGGCCGCGACCGCCGCGGGCGCGGCCAGTTCTCCGGCGGTGTCGAGCGGCCAGGGTGGCTCGACCAGCTTCATGAACTGGGACGACATCAAAGGCACGCCGATCGAGATGGTCCTCCAGGCATACGAGAAGCAGACCGGTAAGAAGGTCGAGAACGTTCCGAATCCAGGCACCGGCACGGAGTACGAGACGAAGGTCCGCACGATGCTCGCTGGCGGCACCGCCCCGGACATCATGCGCGTCAACGACGATTTCGTGCGCTACTACTCGATCAAGCAGCAGGTCCGCGACCTCACCCCCTATATCAAGCGTGACAACATCAACCCCGATGACTATTACGCCTCGATCTACGACTTTGCGAAGCAGCCGAATGGCACCTACGGGGCGTGGTCGATCGGCAACCAGCCGCGCGTGATCTACTACAACGTCAACATGTTCAAGGATGCCGGTGTCCCGCTCCCGCCGAAAGATTGGGCCAAGCAGGGCTGGACCTGGAACGATTTCCTCGAAACAGCGAAGAAGCTGACCAAGAGCGGCCAGCAGTGGGGCGCCCTGGTGTACGACGACACCGGTTCCGAGCAGACCTGGACGGTCAATAACGGCGTGCCGGATGGGATCTTCGGTAAGGACGGCAAGTCGTTCACCCTCGCCGACGCCAAGGGGGCCGAGGCGATCCAGTGGCTGGCCGACCTCACCTGCGTCCACAAGGTTCAGCCGGAACGCGGGCAGGTCGAGCAGGGGACCACGCCGAACCTGGGGAACAACCTCTTCATCGCCGGCAAGGTCGGGATGATCTTTCGCACGCAGGGAACGATCAGCTATTTCCGCAAGAATGTG
>DATCMP010000225.1:0-4819 GCA_036563365.1 Thermomicrobiales bacterium | reverse complement strand
CGCAGGTGAGCCAGCTCTCTGGTGGGCAGCGCAAGCGCGTCTCGATCGGCGTCGAGCTGCTGAATCAGCCGGGCCTGTTCTTCCTCGATGAGCCGACGAGCGGCCTCGATCCGGGCCTGGAAGAGACGATGATGCACCTCTTTCGCGATCTCTCGCGGCAGGGTCGTACGGTGATCGTGATCACGCACGCCACAAAAAATATCACCGTCTGCGATAAGGTAATCTTCCTGGCGCGCGGGGGCTTCCTGGCCTTTTACGGCACGCCGCAGGAGGCGTTGCAGTATTTCGGCGTCGATGACTTCACCGGGATCTATCGACGGCTGGAGACCGAGGCAACCCCGGCGGAGTGGGGGCAGCGCTTCACCCAGACGACCCTCTACCAGCGGCATATCGTCGAGCAGTTGAACGGGCAACTCGCGGCGCAGCCGGCGGCGCAACAGGTGCAACCGGCGCAACCGACCAAGCGCAAGACGACCTCGGCGGTGCGGCAACTCACCGTTCTGATCGCCCGCTACTTGGCGGTGCTGCGTCGTGATAAAGCCCTGCTGGCGTTGTTTGCCGCGACACCGTTGCTGATCGCCTTCGCCGTCAGCGGGATCTTTCAGAGTGATCTGTTCACCGCAGACCCGCAAAAGGCGGTCAATCTCTGCTTCATCATGGTGATCGCGTCGATCTTCATTGGGGCGATGACCTCGGCGCGCGAGATCACGAAAGAGAGCGCGATCTACATCCGGGAGCGGCTCGTCAACCTGAAGATCCTGCCCTATGTCGCGTCGAAAGTCCTGGTGTTGGGGGCTCTGAGCTTGATCCAGGCGGCGGTGTTCCTCGGGCTCATCTCGTTGCGCATCAAATTCCCCGATCTCGACGCTCAGTTGGGGCTGAAACTCTTCGCCAACATGTACCTCGTCTATCTCGCCGGGATGTCGATGGGGCTGATGATCTCGGCCTTCGTGCCGAACGAGGACCGCGCGGCCGGGCTTGTGCCGCTCTTCGTCATCCCGCAGATGACGCTGGCCGGGGCGATCATCCCGATCGCCAATATGCCGAAAGGCGGGCAGCTCCTCTCCAATCTGGCGATCAGCCGCTGGGGCTTCGAGAACTTTGGGATCATTACCAACCACAACGAGCGGCTGAACGCGCTCGTGGCGCAACGGCCGGGCCTGACGAACGATTATCAGCAGGCATTCGAGGGTAGTCTGCCCATCCACTATGCGGCCCTGATCGTGTTTGTCGTGGTCTTTCTGACGGCGGCGACGTTGCTCGTCAAACGCAAGGACGTGCGCTGACAGGCGCGCCGGAACGCTGGCTATCGCCGTTAACACGCGCGGTGTACTGTGGACAATCGGCTGCTGCGACCTCAGCGCGAGGTGGCGGAACGGCGAAGGGTTGCGCGACTGCCAGGCGGGATTCGCCGCGTATGGGGAGAGAATCGATAATGACACAGATTACGACCGAGGAACAGATTAACAAGCTGGAACTGTTGCGGCAGGTGCCGCTTTTCTCGGGGTTGAACGAGGAAGGTTTACGGTCGCTGGCGGCGGTGTCGCGGGTCTTTACCCTGCCGCAAGGGGACGAGATCATCGAGGAGGGGGCCGAACTCTTCGAGGAGGACGACGGCCTCTATCTGCTGGTCGATGGGACGGTTGAGGTCCGCAAAGGGGCGGTCGATGGGGTCGGCGGTCAGGTCGTCGCGCAGTTCGGGCGTGGGGAATTTTTCGGCGAGATGGCCCTCCTCGATGGTCAACCCCGCTCGGCTTCGGTCTTCGCCACGTCGGAGGTCCTGTGCCTGGTCCTCAACCGGGCCGATCTGCAACGCCAGTTGCGTAGCGATCCCGAGATCGCATTGAAGATGCTGGCCGTCCTCTCGCGGCGGTTACGGCGGATGACGGAGAGCATCTAGCCGGTGAACCGGCGGTGATAGGAGGCTGTGCGAGATGACGGACCAAGGACGCCGGGGCCGCGGGCGCGTGGCGCTGGCGGTGGGGGCGGCGCTCGGCGTGGTCGGCGGTGTCGCCTACAGGTTGAATGCGGGCAAGCGCGCCGCGCCGACACCGTTGATGGTTGGCAGCGTCGTTCCCGACGACGAGTTCTATGCGGACGAGCGATATATCCACGACCATCTTGTCGATGCGACGATCGGGGATTGGCGCACGCGGATCTTTGATCAAGGGCCGATGAACGTCACGGCCGGTGACGTGCAAGGCCCGACGGACGCCGCGACCGATGACGTGCCGATCTTCTTCGTCCCGATTATCAAAGGGTTGGAGGTCGTCTACGCCAAGCAGTTACGCCTCTTCGCCGAGACGCACCGCGTATTGCTCTACGAACGGACCGAATCGCTCGATCGGCCGGTCGGCACCGAGGTGCGCGCCGAGGAGATCCGCCGCGTGCTCGATCACCTCGGGATCGAGCGGGCGCATATCGTCGCGCTGGGCGATGCGGGGATCCCCGCCTTCAACTTCGTGCGCGATCATCCGTCGCGGTGCCGGTCATTGACCGTCCTCTGCCTCGGCCCGCGCTACAAGGTGCCGCCGTTCTGGCTCAATGAGGGGATCATCAACACGGCGATGGAGCGCCTGCCGCTGGAGTATATCGTTCCCGGCAGCGTCGTGCGGAAGCAGGTCCTGCGGGGGCTGGCCGGCACCGGTCGGCTCCCGGCGCATCTGATCGGGCATATGCTCGACTATATGCCGGAGCAGACGCGCCTCTACAAATATTCGATCCTGCCGATGACGCGGCACCACGAGATGGCACCCTGGGCGCACCGGATCACGGTGCCGACCCTGTTAATGGACCGCGACGACGATCGGGTCGCGCCGGTCGCGGAGATGCAGGAGTTGGCGGCGTTATTGCCCCAGTGCCATGGCCTCTTTGTCTTCAACGATGGCGGTCGGTTCATCACGTACACCTGGGCCGATCCGATCAACGCGCGGCTGCGCGAGTTCTTCGCCGCAGTCAAAGCCGGGACACCGGCGACCTATCGCTTCGAGGAGGTACCGGGATGAGCAAACGACGCTGGATATGGTGGGCCGGTGGCCTGGGGGCGGTTGGTGGTGCCGGTGCGCTCGCCTATAGCCTCTGGCCGAGGTCGCACGCCGCTGCGGAGCCGTTGCCGCGCGCTACCGAAGGCCCGCTGATCGCGGATGAGCAGTGGGATAGCGACTACGCCTACGTGAACGAGCGCCTGAAACGGCGCCGGATCACCCCCGACTGGGAGACCGAAGTTTTCGATGAGGGCGAGGGCGAACCGATCCTCTGTATCCCGATCGTCACCCATGTGGAGGTGATCTACGCGCGGCAGTTGCGCGAGTTCGGTCGCGACCACCGGGTGATCACCTACCGCCGCCCGGAAGGGAAAGACAGGCCGATCAGTATCCCCGAACGCGCGGAAGAGGTGCGCCGGTTGCTCGATGGCCTGGGGCTCGATCGGGTCCATATCCTGGCGCGCAGCGAGGGGGCGATGGTCGCTGCGGAGTTCGCGCGGCGCTACCCCGAGCGCTGCCGATCGCTGGTGATGATCACGATCGCGATGGATTACACCGTGCAGCCGGTGATCATGACCGACTTCAAGAACTGGTTCATGGAGCACCTGCCGATCGAGAAGCTGGTGACCGACGACGCCGTGCGTCACGAGGTTGTCTCGTACCTCTCCGGCGCGGGGCAACGCCTGACCTACGACCAGGTGATGCGCGTCTACAAGCACATCCCCGACTTCCGGCTGATGTACAAATATTCGGCGGTGCCGCTGATCCTGCACCACGATCTGCGCGGCAAGGCGCAGCAGATTACCGTGCCTACCCTGCTGATCGGCAGCGACGAGGACGAGCGCGGCACGCGCGAGGGGCTGGACGAACTGGCCGCCGCCCTGCCGGATTGTCGCGGGGCGCACCTGATCCCGCAAGGGGGGCTCTTCGTCAACTACATCCAGGGCGACGAGACGAATCGTCTCATCCGCGACTTCTACAGGCAGTTGAGCGCTGGTGTGGCGCAAACAACTGCGGCGCGTTGAGCCGTATTTTTTTTGGAGGGAGCAATGCGTCGCGTTGTCATCACGGGAATTGGGGTGATCGCCCCGAACGGGAATGGGAAAGAGGCTTTCTGGGATGCCTGCGTCAAGGGCGTCTCCGCCGCCGCGCCGATCACCAAGTTCGATGTCAGCAAGATGACTTCGCATATGGCCTGCGAGGTTCATGGGTTCGATCCGCGCGCCTTTGGCCTGAACGAGTATGAGGCGACGAATCTCGATCGCCATGTGCAGTTCGCGCTCGCCTCCAGTATTCAGGCGGTGGGGGATGCAGGGCTCGATATCGGGGCGATCGATCGCGACCGCGCTGGCGTCTTCGTCGGGTCGACGAACGCCGCAATCGAAACGTTCGAGGGGGTCTGGGAGCGGGTCACCCGTCTCGGCCTGGATAGCATGATCGGGAAGACGCTGCCGCCCGAGTTTTTCTTCGGCGTCCTCTCCAACGCCGCCGGATCGAGTATCGCGGTGCATTACGGGCTGCACGGGCCGACGTCGATGGTTTCCGATGCCTGTTCCTCCGGGGTAAACGCGGTTGAGCAGGCACGGCACGCGATCGTGGAGGATTACTGCGATGTTGCCCTGGCTGGCGGCACCGATGCGTCGGTCACGCCGATGGGGCTCGATTGCTACTGCGTCCTCGGCGCGGTGAGCCGTCGGAATGACGACCCCCAAGGCGCGAGCCGCCCGTTCGATCGCGATCGCGACGGCTTCGTCCTCGGCGAGGGGGCCGCGATGGTGGTGTTGGAAGAATTGGAGCACGCCAAGCGGCGTGGCGCGACGATTTATGGCGAGATC
>DATCMP010000223.1:0-2346 GCA_036563365.1 Thermomicrobiales bacterium | reverse complement strand
CGCCTGACGGATGTCGAAGCCCTCCGCAGAGTCGCGCCCGATCACGAGCGGGCGCGACTCCCGATCGCCGCCGCCGACCGGCAACCGAACCCGACAAGAACCGCCGTGCGGTGGTCTACGGTCCGCCACGACCATATGCGCTAGGATGAGGGAGGCACCGCTGGGTGGGAGGTACTGGCAGCGTGCCGAGACAGGTTACGGTTCAAGGCTCCACGTTGTTTCGCGGGATGGGGCCAGTAGGAGTCAGCGTGGGTCGCGAGCGGATCCGCTGACCGATCGAGGTAGAGAGGCGGGCAGAGCACAGGTCGTCATGGTCGGGGGAGCCGGTGTCCCCTACCGCCAGATGCCCCCCAGCGCGCGGTTCAGTTCTTAGTCCCTGGTTCGTACTTCGTACTACTCATCCCGGCTATTTCTTCGGCAAATATCCATCCCCATACGACTCGTAATTCGCCAGCACCGCATCCATGACCTTGTCCCCCCACGAGACGCGCAGCTCATCGTCGGTCGTCCCGACCGCCAGGATCAGCGTGTAACGCCGCGCCTCGATATTCGCGATCATCTCGGTGGGGTGCCAATGCCCCTCGCGGATCATCAGCGAGGCCAGGAACGGATCGTCGATCACCACCGGGCGCTCGCGCATCACCAGGTAGCCCGGGTCGTCGGCCAGGATCAGCACCGGGTCGGGGGCGGCATCGACCTGATGCAACGTCGGGTTCGGGTCTTGCTCGTTCAGCGGCAGGGTCGGCACATAGAGGCCGATGATGAAGAGGGTGTACGCGCGGAAGAGATGGACCCCGACCAGCAGCAGGGCCGCCGTGCCGAGGGTCGCCGCGATAGGCCGCCGCGCCCGCAGGAAGGTGCCGACCCCGAGCGCCGCCGCCAGCCCGAGCGCGAGGCAGAACTCGACGTAGTAATTGCGCGCCGCCCCGTCGGACCCTACCATCACCATCACGATCGCCGCCGTCAACGGGAAATAGCTCAGCGGCGAGCGCGGGCGCGACCGGACCGCCCAGGCGGTGTAGAGGGCAGCGGCGAGCAGCAACGGCCAGTGCTGCTGCACGAATTTCTCATTCAGCGAGATGAACCGGTCCTGCCGCCAGTGGCGCATGTTGTAGATGATCAGGTGTTCGTAGAGGGTCGGCCCGACGAGCGCCCAGAGGGCGCCCAGGGCCGCCAGGGTCGTCGCCCCGCACGTCACCAGGAAGGCCAGGCCAACCCGCCAGCCCTGCCGGGTCGCCGCGATCAGGATCGCCAGCGTCGCGAAGCCGACCGATTGCTTCGTCAGCCCCGCCAGGGCGCAGCAGAACCCGGCCAGGATCGCCCCCCGCCGGTCGGGCCAGATCGCGTAGGCCGCCAGCCCGCAGGCCGCGCAGGCGAGGGCGATCATATCAGGCTTGGCGATCGTGATCTGTTGGAAGACCGGCACGGTGCAGAGGAAGGCCCCGCCGCCGAGCGCGCCGATCCCCAGCCGCCAGGCCCGCCCGCCCTCGACCGTGAAGGCCACCGCCACGCCGCCCGCGATCGCCGCCACGATCCCGCCGAGCAGCGCCAGCGCCCGCCCGGTGATATAGCTCGACGCGCCCGGATCGAGCGCCCAGAGGATCAGGTAGATCGGCGGGTAATTCCCGGCGGTGAACCGGTCGGCGCGCTCGGGGCCGTAGATCGCCCGCAGGCTGCCGAGGAAGTCGGCGTCCATCAACTGGCTCTCGTGGAGCATCGTCGATTCGCCGCCGTGAATCTCGAACGGCCAGCGCAGGATCGTCAGCGCCGTCCAACAATAGTAGGCCGCGCGCAGCGCCATCAGCGCCGCCATCGCCAGCACGATCGCCCCGACCGCCCGCCGCAGCAGGGGGATCCAGCGCTCATCGCCGGTCGCCCGTCGCTCATGTACCATGACCATCGCGAGATTCGCCCTTTTGTCACTCGTGCCGTATCAAACGTTCCCCCCGGAACCGTCCCCATCACAACGCAGCGCCCGCAGGAAACGTTGCGGGCGGCACGCGCCGCGCGGCCGACACGGGGAATGATAGCCGCCAAGGCGGTCGGCGACACGATCGGTCGGCGCTGACGATACGGGAAGAGCGCGGGAGGATGAACCTCCCGCGCTCGTGTTATCGCCCCGTTTGCATCGCCGCCGGTGCGGCGCAAGGGGATACGCCCCCAGCTTACGGCTCCGGGCTCGGCTCAGGCGACGCCTCCGGGCTGGGCGAGGGGCTCGCCTCCGGGCTCGGTGACGGCTCCGGCGACGCGCTCGGCTCGGGCGAGGCCGACGGGCTCGGCGACGGCGACGGGCTGGCGCTCGGCTCCGGCGAGGCCGACGGGCTCGGGCTCGGGCTCGGTGACGCC
>DATCMP010000211.1:0-2071 GCA_036563365.1 Thermomicrobiales bacterium | reverse complement strand
TGCAGTAGCCCGATCAGGCGAGCGATCTTCAACGGCCCGACGATCTGGTTGGCGACGAGGACATCGCGCACCCCCGCCTCGACCATCACCTCGGCCTCGCCGAGCTTCGCGCAGGTGATCCCGACCGCGCCGAGTGCTAGTTGCTTGTGCGCGATGACCGGACTCTTGTGGGTCTTCGCGTGCGGGCGTAGCTTGGTTGGCTTGTCGGCGAAGAAGTTCGCCATCGTGCTGAGGTTATGCTCCATCGCGTCGAGATCGATCACCAGCGCGGGGGTATCCACCGCCGCGAGTTCCTGCCCGATCAGGTTGCTGCGAAATGTATCGACCATTAGCTACCTCCATAACTTAACGCAGAGACGCAGAGGGGAATGAGCGCGCAGAGAACGGAGAGAAAGACGGTATAGGTTATTGCTCGCGGTAATTATTGACGATCCGCCGCAGTCCTTGCTTGAGTGGGAACGAGTGGAAGTTGATCAGGAGTCCAACGTGCCAGCCGCCCAGCCGCAGATAGGTGATAAGCTGCATAGAGTGGCGCGGTAACAGTTCTTCTACCGCCTTCACCTCAATGACGACTTCATTTGCGACGAGTAAATCAACGCGATAGCCCTGATCGAGCTTGATTCCTTTGTATTCGACTGGCAAGGTGATCTGACGCTCAACCGGTATCTTCCGCAATAGCAATTCATGGTGCAAACATCCCTCATAGGCCGATTCCAGTAAACCGACCCCGAGTTTGTCTTGTACCTCAATCGCCGCGCCGATGATACGATTTGTTAAACTACTTGATACCCTTGCTGTCCCTTCCACCATCCAAGCCTTCTCTTCATCCTCTGCGCGCTCATTCCCCTCTGCGTCTCTGCGTTCATCGTACACCCTTTCAGTTTTCCCCGCTGTCGCGGAGCCGGGCGATGAGGTCGGGAAGGAGGGCGAGGACGGCGTCGATCTGTTCGGCGGTGTTGTCGCGACCGACGGTGAGGCGGAGACTGCCATTGATGAGGGCATCGGGGACGCCGATGGCGCGGAGGACGTGGCTCGGTTCGGTCGCGCCGGTGGTGCAGGCGGAGCCGCTGGACGCGGCGATCCCTTCCAGATCGAGTGCGATGATCAGGCTTTCGCCCTCGACTCCCCCGAAGGCGACGTTGACATTATTGGCGAGGCGATGCTCATCGCGCGGGCCGTTGAGGCGGCTATCGGGGATCGTGGACAAGATGCCGTCGATCAGGCGATCGCGGAGGGCGCGACAATGGTCGTTATGAATCGCTCGGTCGGCCTCGGCGCGGCTCAGCGCGGTGGCGAGGCCGACGATCCCCGCGACATTCTCCGTGCCGCCGCGCCGATCGCCCTCCTGCGGGCCACCGTGCTGCTGGTAGAGGATCGGCGTGCCGGTGCGGATGTAGAGCGCGCCAACCCCCTTCGGGCCGTAGAATTTGTGTGCCGCGATCGAGAGGAGATCGACCCCTAACTCGCGCACATCGAGCGACAGCGACCCTGCGGCCTGGACGGCATCGGTATGGAAGGGGATACCGTGATGCCGCGCGATCGCCGCAATTTCTTTGATTGGTTGGATCGTGCCGATCTCGTTATTGGCGTACATGACCGAAATCAGGCAGGTCTCCGGGCGGATCGCCGCCTCGACCACCGCCGGGTCCACGAATCCTTCGCCGTCGACCGGCAACCGGGTGACCGTCGTGCCGAAGCGCTCCAGATAGTCGGCGGTGTGGAGGATGGCGTGGTGCTCGATCGCGGTGGTGATCAGATGGGCCGGCTTGCCCTGCGCCCGCGCCGTCTCGATGACCCCTCTGAGGGCGAGGTTATCGCCCTCGGTGCCGCCACCGGTGAAGACGATCTCGTTCGGGGCGCAGCCGAGGACCCGCGCGACCGCCGTGCGCGACGTATCGAGCGCGGCCCGTGCCGCGCGGCCCGCCGCGTAGAGACTCGAAGGGTTCCCCCAACCGGTTGCCCAGTGAGGTAGCATCGCGGCCACAACATCCGGATCGACCGGCGTTGTGGCCGCGTGATCGAGGTAGATCGTGGTTTGCTCGGGCGGGAGGAATGGATCGCTATCAGTCGA
>DATCMP010000210.1:0-6317 GCA_036563365.1 Thermomicrobiales bacterium | reverse complement strand
CGCGTCCAGACACATCATATGAACCACAAGGCGGGGGCATCGACCTCCGCCTTGTTGCGCCTCTGCCACCAGGGGTGCGTCATGCCCTACTCGTGGCCCCTATCGAAGAAGGGAACGCCCGCCCCGATAGTTCGAGGCGGGCGTTCCTTTGCGGTAAGCCATGCTTAATACCAGGCGACGACGATTTCCTGCTCGTCAAGCGAGGGGTTATTGTCGTGCATGACATAGAACCGCCAGCTACTACCACCGCTACGGTCGGGCATACCGACGATCTGCGAACCGTCGGAACAGGTGGCATGCACCTGCATCCCGACAATCATGCCGGTCGAGCCGGAAATGGCCTGACAGCGGACGCCGCTCGCGAGTTGAAACGCCCACGGCGCGTGGGCGACATCAAATTTGGCGTTGGCCCGATCGCGCGGCAGCGACGCGGTCAGCGCCAAGAGCGTGACCTCAGCGGACCACGGCGAGATCGCGCAGGCGAGCGGTGCGGTATCGGGCGTGGCAGAGACAAAACATGGATCGAGGATCCGCCCGCCGGTCGCACAACGCCAGGCATCAGGGCGACCGGGCAACGACTCGGACCCGGCGATGCAATAGCCGTTCACCGTTCCGCTCGCACGCAAACTGGCGACCAGGCCATCGGGGCGGTACGGCGCGAAGATCTGGATCGCGGTCCCGCTCGTGAGACGTGCACCGGGGGTCGGGGCGACGGGACTACCGGCGAGGATAGTGGTGCCGGGCGTCGCATTACCACCCGGCGTTGCCGCGCGAGGCGTACCGGGCGTGCCGCTGATACCGGGGATCGCGATACCGGGGGTCGCGGCGTTGGGTGTGCCGGGTGTGGCATTGGCGCTCGGTGTCGTTGGTGGGCCGGGGCGAGCGGGTACGGGCGTATTCGTTGGTAGCGCGGGTACAGGGGTGCTAGTCCCCCGCGTGGCGACGATCGATGCGGTGACGGTGCGCGTACTCACAGTCGTGCCGCTCGCGCGGGTCGCGCTGGTGGCAGAGCGGGTGGCGGTCCTATTCGGATCGACCGTGCTCGCCGCGCCCGCAACACTCAACGGGGTCGGCGGCGGCGCGCCATCGCCGAACGGTGCGCCACAAGCCGAGAGCAAAGCGACGAGAACCAGCAACCCGGCGAACGCGCGCATCGTTATCTCCGTTGTCAGGGTACGACTACTGTACGGACACTCGAATGATAGCATATCCGGGGGAGCACGACGTGCTGAGCGTGGGTGATCCTACTCAGCGCCACGGAAGAGGTGATCGCACTGATCGAGACTGATAATTCGATGGCCCGTGGGGGCGAGCGCGATTTCGGCGAGGCTACAATTCCGCACCGGGTCATCCGGCCAGCGATTCGCAACGTCGCCGCGCAGATAGGCCAATGCGAAGCGAATTGTGCCGCCGTGCGAGGCGAGGATGACCGCCTCCTCACGATCGCCCGGCGTGGTCGGGCGCTGGTGGCGGGCGATGATCTCGCCCAAGGTGCTGGCAACACGCGCACCGAAGGTACGACCGGTCTCCCCCTCCGGCCAACCGTGATCGAGACCCAACGAGGCGCGCTCGGTTGCCAACTGCGGCCAGCGCTCGCCGACAGCCGCGAAAGTAAGGCTGGTGGCCGCGCCGACATTGATTTCGCGCAACCCCGGATGAGGTACAGCGGTCAGGCCGAGCGCCGCGGCGATAACCTCGCCGGTGCGCCAGGCGCGTAGCAGGGGACTGGCATACACCGCGACAGGGCGCAGATCATCGCGCGCCGCCAGCGCCCGCGCGGTCGCCGCGACTTGTCGCTCGCCGGGCGAACTGAGCGGGGAATCGAGCCACCCCTGATAGATACCAGCGGCGTTCGCCTCAGATTCGCCGTGACGGACGAGCACCAGCCGCATCGTTTACGCTCCTCGCTCTTTATTCATGCCCGGGTGGCAATTGCCCCAAAAAGGATAGCGGGTCGCCTCAAGGGGTGACAAGGAATGGCAGGGGGGATCCGTCGCCGATTTGCGGTAGAATCTGGCCGAAGAGGAAAGGGGGAACGATGCCAACGATCGCGGTCACACGCAAAATTCCCGAGGCCGGGCTACAACCACTCCGCGCGGCGGGCGACCTACGGCTCTGGCCGGATGATCTGCCGCCGAATCCGCAACAATTGGCCGGGTTGCTGCACGGCTGCGATGGCGCGCTGACGATGGTCACCGATCGGATCGACGCGGCGCTCCTCGACGCGGCACCGAGTCTGCGCGTCGTCAGCACCTTCGCGGTCGGTTACGACAATATCGATGTCCAGGCGGCAACCGCGCGCGGCGTGGCGATCTGCAACACCCCCGGCGTGTTGACCGAATCGACCGCCGACGCCGCGTTCTCGCTCATGCTCGCCGCCGCCCGTCGCATCCCCGAGGGGATTTCCTATGTCCGGGAGGGGCAGTGGCGCGCGTGGAGCCCGATGGTGCTGCTCGGCCACGACATTCACGGCGCGACGGTGGGGATCATCGGTTTGGGACGGATCGGGCGGGCGTTCGCGCGACGCGCACGCGGCTTCGACATGCGAATCCTCTACCACAACCGCGAGCGGAATCCCGATGCCGAGCGCGAACTTGGCGCGGTCTACGCGCCGCTCGATGAACTTTTGAGCCAGTCCGATTTCGTCTCGCTGCATGTCGCGCTGAGCGCAGAGACGAAGGGGTTAATCGGCGCGCGTGAACTCGGCCTGATGCGGCGCGAGGCGATCCTGATCAACGCCGCACGCGGGCCGGTGGTCGATACCGCCGCCCTCGTCACCGCCTTGCAGGAGGGAACGATCGGCGGCGCGGCGTTGGACGTGACCGATCCCGAGCCGCTGCCAGCGACGCATCCGCTCGTTAATCTGCCGAACGCGATCATCGTCCCGCACACCGCGTCCTCCACGATCGCCACGCGCGACAAGATGGCCTCGATGGCCGCGCATAACCTCCTCGCCGTCCTCAATAACGAGCAACCGGCATCGATCGTCAACCCGGCGGTACTCAATCGCAAATAAGGCCACGATCGCGGCGCGTAGCGGAATGAATCGACCCGCCAGCGCGTCGTATCGAAACGAGTACAATTACCCGATTGCACGGCGAGGCGCGAGGCGTCTCTCGCATCGACAAGACCTATGCAACGTTCGGAGGCGGGGGGGATGGCTGTAGCGAATGGACAACGGCGCGTTGTCGTGACCGGTATGGGCACGGTGTCGCCGGTCGGTTTGAATGTCACAGAGAACTGGGAGGCCATCAGCAACGGGCAGTCCGGGTTGGGGCCAATCACGCATTTCGACGCGGCTGGTGGCGGCTTCGGCACGCAAATCGCCGCCGAGGTGAAAGGTTTCGATCCGCTGACCCGCGTCAGTGTGAAAGAAGCACGCCGGATGGATCGTGTCATCCAATTGGCGGTCGTCGCGGCCTTCGAGGCGGTCGAGTCGGCGGGTCTCGTCATCGACGACTCTAACGCCGAGCGGATCGGGGTGATCGTCGGCTCCGGGATCGGCGGGCTCGCCACCTTGGAGCAGCAGGCAAAAATCCTGGCCGAGAAAGGCCCGAAGCGGGTCAGCCCCTTCCTGATCCCGATGATGATCGCCGACATGCCGGCCGGGCAGATCTCAATCTCGCTCGGGGCGAAGGGGACGAACTTCTGCCCGGTGTCGGCCTGCGCCACCAGCGCCCACGCGATCGGCGAGGCGACCGAGAATATCCGGCGTGGCACGGCCGATGTGATCATCGCAGGCGGCACCGAGGCGTGCATCACGCCGCTCAGCATCGCCGGGTTCGGCTCGATGACCGCGCTCTCGACGCGCAACGACGAACCGCAACGGGCCAGCCGCCCTTTCGATCGCGATCGCGACGGCTTCGTGATGGGCGAGGGCGCGGCGATGCTGGTCCTCGAAGAGTTGGAGTACGCCAAGGCCCGCGGCGCGACGATCCTCGGTGAGGTGCTCGGTTACGGCAGCACGGCCGACGCCAACCACATCACCCAGCCCGCGCCCGGCGGCGAGGGCGGCGTGCGGGCGATGCGGATAGCCCTGGAAATGGCGAATCTGCGCCCGGATCAGATCGCCTACCTCAACGCGCACGGCACGTCCACGCCGATCAATGAGACGCTGGAGACGGCGTCGATCAAGACGGTCTTCGGCGACTATGCCTACAAATTGCCGATCAGCTCCACGAAGTCGATGACCGGGCATCTGCTCGGCGCGGCGGGCGCGCTGGAAGCGATCTACTGCCTGAAGGCGATGGAGACGAGCATCATCCCGCCGACGATCAACTACGAGAACCCCGACCCGACCTGCGACCTCGACTACGTCCCGAACGAGCCGCGTCAGGCCGAACTCCCCTACATCATGACCAACTCGCTCGGCTTCGGCGGGCACAATGTCTCGCTGATTCTGGGGCGCTGGGAAGAGTAAAGGTTAACGACTTTCACCTGGTTAGAGCCCCTCTCACCATTCGAGGAGAGGGGCTCTAACCGTCAGGGCTAACGATTCCACCACTGGAGTAACAGATGGCCGAAATAGAGGAGGAACACGCGCCGAAACCGCCGGTGCCCCGACCTAGCAGCATCGCCGCCCTCGCTGGCATCGGTCGCGGCGTAACGATCCCCTTCTCGCCCAGTCAAGCACGCGAGATCGCATACGAGGAGCGTTGGCGTGCGAAGCAGACGCGCTCGCACGGTGACCAGGATCTGGATGAGGAGTTCGGCAAAACGGTACGCAATAACAACTGAGTGCTACAATTGTTCTGCTCGTCAGCCTATCTACCCAACAACTGGGTAGAAGTATCGTACTCCTCGCGATGGGATCGCTCCATCTTTATGAAGGGGTACTTCCCGCCATTCGTATGCTGCGTGAATGTACCAATCGCCTGGAAACCAGCGCGCTCATAGACGGTAATCGCGCGACGATTGAACGCGGCGACAGCCAGGGTGCATCGCGCAACGGCATATTGCTCTGTGGCGAAGCGCAGGCAAGCATCGAGAAAATCATGCCCATGCCCAAGACCGGCCAGGTCTGGCCGTAGGCCCAGGCCGATCTCGACAGAATCAACTTCTGGAATCGTCTGTAGAAAACCGATTACTGTGCCATCTGCGCCGATGACAGCGTAGTAATGGCCCGGCCAGCTCCTCGCATCTAACAACTCCGCGAGGTCTGCTGGATCGCTCGACCAATCGTAGAACGCATATTCCGCAGGGTAATGCCACTCGGCAATCGTTCGGGCATAATCACGCTGCATCGGCACAATCGTATACTGCAGAGGCCGAACCATAACCTCACCCCACCGTCAGCCGCCGATAGAGGTCCGGCAACTTGCGCGGCAACGCGGTGACATCGGCCAGGGTGACGTAGTTGGTCGGGCCGAAGAGGCGCGGCATATATTCGCGCGCCTCGGCGTCGATCGTCAGACAGAAGGTGCGGATACCGTGGCCGCGCGCTTCCAGCAGCGCCTTGCGCGTGTCGGCGATGCCGTACTCTCCACCATAAGCGTCGAAATCGTTCGGGCGACCGTCGCTGAGGAGCATCAGCAGCTTCACGCGCGCGGGGATCGCTTGCAACAACATCGACGTGTGGCGAATCGGCGGCCCGAGGCGGGTGTAGGACAGCGGGGCCAGCCCGCCGAGGCGGCACTTCGTCGCGTCGTCCCACCCATCGGCGAAATCTTTGACGGTGTAGAACTCGCACCCTTTGCGCGTGGAACCGGAAAAGCCGTAGATCGCGTGGCGATCATCCAGCGTCGTCAGCGCCTCGCCGAGCAGCACCAACGACTCTTTCGCCACATCGATCACCCGCGCGCTGCTCAGTAGCCCGCCGATATAGCCACCCGTTGACCCGCTGAGATCGATCAGGAACGCGACCGCGATGTCGCGGCGGTCCTCGCGGGTCCGGGCGTAGGGGCGCTCATCCGGCGGCAACCCCAGCTTGCGATCGACGTGCGAGGCCACCAACACATCGAGATCGAGATCCTCGCCGTCGTCCTGGCGGCGCTGGCGCTGGCGCTCCGGGCGCAACGTCTCGAACTGCCGTTTGATCGCCTGCACCTGGGCGTGTCGCCGCCGCAAGACCCCTTCGACCCAATTGGTCGTACCCGAGTGTAAGCGGCGGGGTCGGAGCGCGACCCAATCGGGCCGATACGCACCGAGGTTCACATCCCATTCCGGATAGGTGAACGCGCCGCGCTTCTCCTCGGCCGTCAGCGGCACCAGGCGCGAGGTGAACTGCGGCGCGGTGTCGGCGTAGGAAACGGCAACCTGTCGCCCGCCGAGCGATTCGGGCTGGCGGCCCTCGTTATTGGGCAGCGACGGTGGCAGGC
>DATCMP010000191.1:0-9874 GCA_036563365.1 Thermomicrobiales bacterium | reverse complement strand
AACGCGGGCAACGCGCGACCGACCTCGATTGGGGGCGCTCCGCTGCCGCTCCCCCGCGACAGGCGCGACGGCAGGGCAACACGCGGGGCACCACGTTCCAAGGGGAGACCTCGCGATGAACGGCCAACGCAATAGGGGACGGCCCACCGGGTTCCCAGGCAGAACGCGGTCTGCGCGCACTCCCTCGGCAGCGTGCGCCGCGAGTGCCTCGACCATCGCCCGGTGTTGGGCGAGGGCCACGTGCGAAGCGTCGTCCACCAGTACCCTGCCTTCTTTGAATGGTGCCCGTCCACACCGGGGACTGCAGCAGCCCCTCCCCGATGGTACGAAGGGACCCGAGGGTTGGTCAGCAACCGGCAGGCCGATCCGGGCTGTCCCGGTTTTGGGCGGACAGCATCGCACTTGACAACGAGCGGTCGAGAGGATGACGAATCGGATGCGGTTACGTCAACTAGTCACGACAGGCTGGCAGCGTCGCACTATCCCATAGGCAGCCGTAATCCGGTGATTTTGACGCCCTGGAAAGCATCCAGCGGCCGCCGTCGCGCCGGGTTTGGCTGCACCGGGGTCCGGGGCGGCGTACGCCGGTTGATGCTACCCGTCCATTTTTCCAGCTATAGCAACGAAAACGTCGGTAGCCCCGGACGGACTCGAACCGTCACTCCCGGAGGAAAGGGATTTTAAGTCCCTCGTGTCTGCCAATTCCACCACGGGGCCGAGGATAACGCGGCGTTAGTATACCATCGTCCGCGCGGAGAGAGAAAGGCGCGCCAATCAACGCTCGGAATTGCTGCGTGTGCCACAGTCAGCGGCTGGCATCGTGCGCGACGTACACAGAAACTTTTATTCAGCGCTGCGGCGCGTGTGGCGGATCGGCGATGTAAAAGAGTTCGCCCCCGAGTGGCTGGCGGCGTACCACGCCCTGCTCGGCCAACTCCTCCAGGGCGGCGGTCGTGAGTGGCACCGGCAGCGCGACCAGCGTGGCCCAGAACGGTGCGGGACCGGCGATCGCCGCCGGGCGATCCTGCACGATCCGGTCGCGGATACGCCGCCGCGCCTCGGCGAGGTCGCTCATCGTGCGACCATCTCGGCGACGGTGGCGAAGCGATAACCGCGCGCCCGTAATCCGTCGATCATCGCGCCGAGTGCCGGGCCATCGCTCGAGTCGGAACCGACGTGGAGCAGCACGATCGCCCCCGGCGCGGCGGCGCTGAACGTGCGATCGAGGATCGCCTGCACCGAAGCCCCATTCCAACCCTGGGTATCGATCGTCCACATCACATTGTAGTGATAGCCAACGGCGGCGAGTTGCGCCAGGCCCGCCGCGTCGTACTCGCCATAGGGCGGTCGGAACCAGGGGCGCGTGCTCTGCCCGAGGAGCGGCGCGATGATCGCGTCGGCTTGCTCCACTTCGGCCACGCGCTCGTCCGGGCTCAGGCCACCTCGCCCATCGGAGAGGCCGGTGAACGAGCGATGATCCAGGGTGTGATTGATGACGTGATGCCCTTCCACCCCGGTCCGATAGACGAGATCGGGATTGGCACGCGCCCAATTGCCGGTGAGCCCGAAGGAAGCTTTCACGCCCTTCGCCGCCAGCGTGTCGAGGATCTGCGCGGTGTAACCGCGGTCGGACCCGGCATCGAACGACAGGACCATGATCGGCTCGGTCGTGGCGAAGCGGGTGATCGTCTGCGCGGCGGCGGGTGGCGCGGCGACGGGCGCGAACGGGGCATCGCCGAGCAAGCCGAGCGCCGTGGCGCGCTGCAACCCCAACAGTCCCATCGTCACTTCGCCGCTCGTGCCGGTCGCCTCGGGGTGCAACTCGAAGCGCGTGCGCTCGAAATACTGCGAGAGGTACGGCTTGCCGTCAGCCGGGTTGATTTCGACAAATTCCTCGGAGAGCGGGTAACCGAAGACGAGCAGCCCCCCGCCGTCACGCCACGCGCGCCCAAACGCCCCGCCGAGGGTGTGGCCCGTCTCGGGGAAGAAGGCCCGCCCGCCCGCTGCGCCGGAGACGGATAGGAACGGCGCTTCCGTCTCGCGCCCGACGATTAACTCGCGCCCGAGTTGCAACCCCTGAACCTCATAGGTGGTGCGCGCGTATTCCGAGAAATACTGTAAGGTGGCGCGCTCGAAATACTGTGTCACGCGGCCACCCTCGTCAAACTCCTCCGAGAGCGGGTAGCCGAAGCGCTCGACGCCGCCGCGCTCGCGCCAGGCCAGGGTGAAGTGTGGGCCGAGGGTGTGTCCGGTCTGCGGGAAATAGATCGGCGTGACGGCCCCCGCCGCAGTCGGTGGCAACAACGTCAGGCCGCAGCAGAGTAGCAACAGCGCGGCCAGGAGGCGCATCGGGCGGCAGCCAATGGACATTCTCGGGCGCTCCTTAATTTCACACCATCACACGCTCACGTCACCACGCCTCATGCGCCGGCATAGTGTGCAGTATACCGGCTTCCACAACGTTGGTGGCGAAGGGCAACCCCGGCCCGTGCGGCAGACAGGCCAACCTGGCGGCGTTCACCCGTAGTATCCTATCCCAACGGTTTGCTACCGGCAGACCAACAGGATGGATCAGACGACCTACAGCAAGCGGCGCGAAGCCCGCTCACGAGGATTCCAGCGCGTAGCGACGAGGGTTATTGGGATGCACTATTACCGCTTGATCCTGGAAACCGGCGACGCCCTCGACGAGGATGGCGCCTTTGTCGCCTGGGCGACATGCCCCGATCTGCCCGGTGCCTACGAGGAGGCCGGCGACGCCGCGACGGCACTTGAGCGGCTGCGCGAACTCGCCAGGCGGATCATCGCCGAGCATGTCGTGCGTGAGGATCCGCTCGACCCGGCGATCGCGGTCAGCATAACCGCGCCCGCCATCGATGCCGCCACAATGCTGCTGGTGGCGGTGAGCGACGATGATCTCGCCGCAGCGCGCGAAGCACCGCTGCTCGTCTTCGAGGCTCCCGAGCCTTAACGAGGCGAGCGCGCGCCGGGCGAACGTGACGAGTCACCCTGGGTGTCGCTCGTTCGCCCGGCAGATCGCCAATGCGTCAGGTATAGGGAGCGGGTTATTCCGGGATGTAGAGCCGCTCGCGCGTCTCGAAGTCGTCCATGTCGTCACGCATGAAGATGAACGTCTTGCCGACCTCGTTCGAGGCGGCGCTCGGGTTGCCGTCGCGGTCGAGCGCGACGATGTTCATCCGGCTGACCCACGGGCCACCGAGGGACTTCAGATCGTTCATCGCCTCGCGCAAGGCCTCGTCGAGCGACATCCCCATCTTCATGTAGAGGACGACGCTGTGCGCCGTCGCCGAGCGCATCGCCATCTCGCCGTGACCGGTGCAAGCGGCGGCACCGTAGCGATTATCGGCGTAGTTCCCCGCCGCGATGATCGGGGAATCGCCGAGGCGACCGGGATACTTCCAGGACCAGCCGCTGGTACTCACGCCGCAGGCGATATTGCCGTCGCGGTCCTGCGCGATGAAGTTGACCGTCCCGGTCGGGCGCTCCGGGTCGGCGGCGCGGCGCGAGAGCGCGGCCATCCGCTCGCGAAACTTCGCCTCACCGGGGGTGAGGTCGGTATCGCGCGCCAACCCCTGCTGCCAGATGGCCCGCGCTTCCTCGGTGAGCAGCTCCCGCTTGGGGAAGCCCATCTCCTCCGCGAACCGCTCCGCGCCAGCGCCGACGATCAGGACGTGCGGCAGCTCCTCCAGCACCTTCTGGGCCACCTCGATCGGGTGCTCGTAGTTGCGGATCGCGCCGACACATCCCGCCGCCAGCGTCTTGCCGTCCATCAGCGATGCGTCGAGCTCCACCTCGCCGATCAGGTTCGGCAGACCGGAATACCCGACGCTGTGATCGTCCGGGTTGCTCTCCACGAGTTTGATCCCGGCCACGATCGCGTCGATCGCGCTCCCGCCGGCCCGCAAGACCTCCATCGACTGCCGGATCCCCACATCGCCATTGCTACTCGCGACGACAATCATCCCGGTCTCCCTTCCCCCATCGCGGGTCACCCTATCCAGCGCTATCGTCAGCGTCACACGATACCGACCAGCCCCATCGCCAGCGCCGTATTATACTGAGCGTAGCATCAGCGTGTTGATGCACCGCGATCGCTGAATGGACAGCCGATGCCGCTCGAACTCTTCATGGACGATATTGTCCAACTCCGCAAAGCGCACCCCTGCGGCAGCGATCAATGGCGGATCGTGCGCCTCGGGGCCGATATCGGGCTGCGCTGCCTCGGCTGCGAACGCAAGGTCCTCTTGCCACGCCGCGATTTGGAGAAGCGACTGAAAAAGTTCGTCAGTCGCGGCACGCCCATCCCAGCGCCCGCCGAAGCCCCGACCGCGCGGACAGAATGAGCCAGGAAGCCGAAGATTTCCCGGCGAGACCGAACCTCGCGCCCGGCGGACGCGGCGGGATCATCAGCGTGCTGGCGAACCAGGCGTTTCTGCGCCTCTGGATGGCACAGGCGCTCTCCCAGACCGCGCAGCAGACGATCAACTTCACCCTGCTGATCCAGGTGCGGCGGATCATCGAGGAGCGCGGGCTCGGCGGCGGCAATACTGCGGTCGCCATCCTGATTCTCACCTTCGCCACCCCGCCGATCTTCTTCAGCGCCCTCGCCGGGGTCGTGGTCGATCGGTCGGAGAAACGCCTGATCATGGCCCTGGTCAATTTCGGGCGTGCCTGCTGCATCGCGGGCTACCTCTTTCTCCGCACCGATTGGCCGCTGCTCACGTCACTCCTCTATATCTATGCCCTCTGTTTCACCTTTTCCTCGATCGGCCAGTTCTTCGGCCCCGCCGAAGGTTCGACCATCCCGATCCTCGTCTCGCGCGAGCAATTGATCAGCGCCAACGCGCTGTTCAGCCTGACGTTTATCGGCTCGCAACTCCTCGGCTTCGTCATCCTCGGGCCGCTGCTCACCCATCTGGTCGGCCTGCGCTCGGTGTATATCATCGTCGTCGTCCTCTATTGTTTCTGCGGCGCGCTGATCTTGTCGTTGCCGCGCTTACCGCGTGCCCAGCGCGGGGAACGCAGCGCGGAGCAACGCACGGTCCGCAGCGATCTGCGTGAGGTTGTACAGTATCTCGCCCACGATCCGCTGCTGCGAAAAGCGATCGCCTATCTGACGATCGCCAACTCCGCCTTCCTGATGCTCTCCTCGCTCGCGCCGGACTATGTCTCCAGCGTCCTGAAGCTGCCATCGGAACGGCTGATCGCGATCATCGGCCCCGCTGGCTTCGGTATGATCGTCGGCGTGGTCGCGGTCGGGCGTCTCGGTCGACGCCGCAATCGCGAGATGCTCGTCGATCGCGCCCTGATCAGCAGCAGCACCCTCCTCCTCCTCTTCGCCACCGTGCCGTCGTTTCTGGCGGGACGCTCGCTCGATCCCGCCGGGATCCTCCTGACCCCACCGGTCATCGTGGCGATGGTGTTCGCGATCGGCCTCGGGGTGGCGAATGCGTTCATCATCGTGCCCAGCCAGACGATGCTGCAAGAACGATCGAATGAGCAGATCCGTGCTCGCGTCCTCTCGGCCTTCTTCACCACCTCCAACGCGGTCGCGCTGATCCCGATCCTGTTCGCCGGGGTGCTGGGGGATCTCTTCGGCGTCGAACGCGTGCTGACCGCGATCGCGCTCCTGGCACTGAGTGGCGGGCTGATCGCCGATCGCTCGCGGCGGCGGCACGCGCGCCGCGCCTCGCACCGGTAACATAGGGCCGATGAAGCGGGCGGGAAGAGGCCGCACCGAATTGGATTGCGTTACCGTTTATACTGGTGTACGCGAGTGATGGCACCGGGGCAGAACAGGCGAGATGTGTAAGGGGATGAACGGGTGATAGGATCAGAGAAGCGCGCGACGAGTGACGCGATCTTCGTTGTGGAAGACGACCCACAAATTACGGCGCTGCTGACCGATCTCCTCGAAGACGAAGGGTATCTGGTGCGTACCGGCGTCAATGGGAGCGCCCTGATCGCGGCGCTCGCCGAGCCCCCGGCGCTGGTGATCCTCGATGTGATGATGCCCGGCATCGACGGGATCGAGTTCTGCCGCCAATTCAGGGCCAACCCCGCCACCGCCGATGTCCCGGTCATCTTCATCACCGCAGCGCCGCCGGACATCCTCGCGACCCGCCTGAAGACCGTGCGCTACGAGCAACTCATTCGCAAGCCGTTCACCCTCGACGAAATCCTCACCACCGTCCACCGCTATATCGCCGGGTAAAGAACAAGAAGCGGCTAGGGCAACGAGCGCGACGACAACGAGTTTTTGGAGGCCAACAACGGCGGGTGGCCTGGTGTGACCACCGGCATGGGGCTACGTCCTCGCTGATCGGGTGGGCAACGGGTGGCTCCGCGCGCGCGTCGCGAATTATGCCGCAGGCTCTGGCGTCACCACTTCTCTCTGGCTGGTCGTCTCGGCGCGCCAGAAAGCCAGGGCCAACAGGGCCACGCCGATACAGATACACGAATCGGCCACATTGAAGACGTAGAAGCGCAACTGATCGTTGAGTCTGAGGTCAACGAAATCGACCACGTAACCGAGCCGCGCCCGATCGATGACATTACCGAGCGCGCCGCCGATGATTAACCCGAACGCGATCTGCTGTAATAGCTGTGCCCCACTCAGCGAGCGCGCCCAGAGCCAGGCAACGACCACCAGGGCGAGTAATACCGGCAACCAGACGAACGCCGAATTCTCGAAACGGCTGAAGGCGGTCCCGCTATTACACACATACGAGAATCCGGCGAAACGACCCAAGACCGGCGTGAAAGTGGAGTTACCGCACGGACCATAGCGCGCGGTGATCCAGCTTTTCGTGAGTTGGTCCGCGATGAGGATCACGGCGACGAACGCGAGGACGAGCGACACAGCCTGACCAACACTGAGCAACCGTGGAGATCTTCCGGAAAGATTGCCTGCTGGACGACCATCGCCCGGCAGGCGTGTTGCTGTCTCTGGCCCTGATTGCATCTCCCCTATCCCTTATCTGACGGTTACAACGTTAGCCTCGCGACATCATGCCGACGATGCCGCTCATGCCCATTATAACGATCATCGAGGGGGCGAGGGTGCCACACGCGGCAACCATGTGCAGGAGCTGAATGAACAGGCGGTGCTACAACATTGCCGCGATGTGATTGGCGAGTTGATCCAGCTTGAAAGGTTTGTAGAGGACCGGTACACCCTTTTCGTCGAGGACGTCCTGCCACGGCTGCATCTCACCGGCGGAAACCGCCGTACACATCAACACCGGGATTCGCCGCGTCTGGGGATCGGTTGAGAGGAGATAGAGCACGCCGAGGCCACCGATTTCGGCCATCCGCACATCGAGGATGATCAGATCCGGCAGAAGCGACCTGATCACCGCAAAAGCCTGGTCGCCGTGCGCGCACACGGTGACGCGATAGCCCTCATCGGTCAAAAATTCGCGCATCAGTTCGGCAAGCTGCCGATCATCGTCAACGACGACGATCGAGCGCTGATCCTGTTCGCGCTCGGTGCTCCGTGATGGAGTTTCTATCAACACATCCTGTTTACCGCTCATCGCCTATTCTTCTCGTCGGTGTTCTGACCGTATCCCACCCACGCTGCATCGCATCAGTGGTCGTTGACCGGTACGCCATAGCGATACAGTGATCGCAAAGATACCTTCGTGCGCTATCTAGCACGCGCTAGATAGCACGCGCTAGATAGGTCGCAATCTTTGCGCCAACGCCCGCGATCGAAGTCACAGGTGCGAAAAGACCTTCTCTGATTAATACCATACCACTCGCCGCATGTGACCAGCCTAATTGTACTGCTTGTTCCACCACGCCCAGGGCATAGCGGTATGCTAGACTACACGGTGGACTGCTCTCGCCCACAGTTGTCACAACCCTCCCGGCGTGCAACCAGCGCCCGCAACGGTGGGTACGCCCCACGGAAGGAGTACGCCGGGATGTTCCGGCAGTTTCGCGGCAAAATCGTCCTCTCGGTGGTCTTTGGCGTGCTCGTCATCGCCGCACTCTCCCTAGTCGCCGACGTGCAGAAGCTCCGCGACACCCTGAGCGGCTTCACGTGGGGGTTACTCCCGCTCATCCTCGGCCTCACCCTCTTCAACTACGCGTTGCGCTTCGCGAAGTGGCAATACTATCTACGCCTGATCGGGGTGCGGGGTCTCAGCACGCGCGATAGTTTCGGGATCTTTTTCAGCGCCTTCACGATGGTGATGACTCCCGGGAAGGTCGGCGAGTTACTCAAATCGTATCTGCTGCGGCGTGCGGCGGGTACGCCGATCGCCGCTTCGGCCCCGATCATCCTGGCCGAACGGATGACCGATGGCGTCGCGATGGTCTTCCTCGCCGCCCTGGGTCTGGTCAACTTCCGCTTCGGCTGGCCGGTCCTCGTCATCACCCTGGTGGCGGCGTTGGGCGGCACGGCGATCATCCAGCACCGCCCGACGGCCGAACGCCTCCTCGCGCTCGGCGAGCGAATCGGCCCATTGGCCTCGCGTATCCACCACCTGCGCGACTTCTACGAGAGCAGCTATGAGATCCTACGCCCGCGCCCGTTCGGGCTGGCCGTCCTCTGCGGCCTCGTCTCGTGGGCCGGGGAATGTGTCGCGTTCTACCTCGTGCTGATCGGCCTGGGCGTACCGGGGTCATGGTCGCTACTGATCGCTGCCACGTCGATCCTCGCGCTTTCCACGTTGATCGGCTCGGTGTCGATGCTCCCCGGCGGTCTGGGTGTGGCCGACGCCAGCATCGCTTTCCTGCTGACGCTGGCGGTTGCCTCCCCGCCGATGACCGGGGACATCGCGGTGGCCGGTTCCTTGCTGATCCGTTTCGCGACCCTCTGGTTCGGGGTGGCGCTCGGCGCGATCGTCGTGGTCTTCTATCGCCAGCTCTTCAGCGGTATGCCCGCTCTCAACGACGTGACCGACGAAAACAACGCGCCGCGCCTCGTCGGCACGAAATCTTGACTCGCATCGGGCCACCGATCCGTACCTCTTGATCGGGAATAGGCGACGCCAGACTTCGAGAAGGAGCAGTTCGTGACCAGTACACCAAGTGGCGGGGATGTCCCTCCCGGCACCTGTCCCACCTGTGGGGCAGAAAACACTCCAGGCAGTCGTTTTTGTGAGCGATGCGGCACGCGGCTACCACCGTCCACGCGCGAGGCGACCGGCCCGACACCGGCACCGTCGACCGAGGCAACGCTGACATTCGACCGGCTGCCGGACCTCGGCACGCGCAGCGAGCACGAGGCTCCCACGCCATCCGTGAGCCAGCCATCGCCTTCAGCGGCCCCCCCGCCGACAGCGGCGGAAACTGACGAAAGGACCGCGACGGAGCGTGAAGCGAGCGCCCCATCGTCGCGTGATGCGCCGACGGTGTCATTCGAACTCCCCACGCTCCCGACGCCACTCTCCGACGAGGAGCGCAATGCCCCCACGGTGGCGTTCGAGTTACCCGAGCTGGCAGCGACAGATGATGCTGCATCGACGGATGTGCAAGCGGCTTCGCCAGCGACGGCGGAGGATCCCTTTCAGCCGGAGCGAGCGCCTGCCCCGGAACAGCCGGAGCGGGCTAATTGGAATTACCAGCCGTGGAAGCCTCAGAAACTCGAGGAGCAGTCAGCCGTACAGGCCGCGCCGGAAGGACAAGGGGAGACGAGGCGATCGATCACTTTCCCGGCACCCGCCAACGCCCCACGCCCCGACGATCCCGCCAACCAAGGGGCGGCCCCACCGCAGCCTCCTCCAGCAGCCCAGCAACCGACCCCCTACCCGCAGCAAGGGATGGGCGGCTATCCGCCGCCGCAGGCACCCGGCTGGTATGGCCCGCCACCGGGCGCACCGGCACCGCAGGGAAATATTAC
>DATCMP010000186.1:0-4755 GCA_036563365.1 Thermomicrobiales bacterium | reverse complement strand
GTCTTCACGGCCGGCGGTCGCCCCGGTGCGCCGAGCGGGGCGGTACACCTGCGCTGGACCGATCCCGACGGCGGCGCGGCGCGCGACGTGCCGATCGATCGCGAGCTGACGATCGGGCGCAGCAGCGATTGCGCGATCGTCCTCGCCACCGAGCGCGCCTCGCGGCGCCACGCCACGATCGCACCCGCGACGATCGGCGCGATCGTCGCCGATCTCAACTCGGCCAACGGCACCTTCGTCAACGGCCAACGGATCACCAGCCAGCAGGTCAATGCGGGCGACGTGATCACGATCGGCGATCTGCACCTGCTGGTCGAGCGGGCCGTCGCGGCCGACACACCGGGGCAGCAGGCCGCGACGCAGATTTTCGACGCCACGCGCCTCAACGGGCAACGCGACCCCCGACCAGCCGCGCTGGGGACTATCGCGCCACCGCCGCCGGCGGCGGCGGAGAATCGCACCGTTATCCTCGATCTGCCGGGAACGAGCGCCTCGGCCCGGCCGCAACGCTCGTTCCCGCCCGCGATCTTCGATGCCCCCTTGGTGCCGGTTTCGGCGCTGGCCGAGACGGGGCTGCCGGTGGACGAGACGGTCTATCTGGCGATCGGTGGGGGGCTCGGCTCGTTCGTCTGGGTCGATCATCTGCTCATCCACGGCGTCGATCGGCGGGCGATCACGGCGATCGGCCTGGAAGACAAGCCGTACGGGCGCTACGCGCGACTCTGCGGGCAGTCGCAGATCCCGCTGCACGAGCGCCTGCGCTCCAACTCCGACTCCTGCCCCGACAATATCTGGGGCTGGCCGGGTTACGCCGTGCGCGAGTCATTCAGCTCCCTCGTCCAGGGCCAGTTCGGCAATGCCTTCCAGCGGACCTGGCAGATCTTCACCGAGCCGGTCTACGCCGACACCTACACCCCGCGCTCCGGCGACGTGTTCCGCGCGATCGACCGCGAGGCGGCGCGGATCGGCTGGGACGAGATCTGGCGCTACGGGCGGGCGCGCGGCATCCGCAAGACCGACGACGGGCGCTACGTGATCGCCTACTCGCAATCGACGCCGCAAAACCCTGCGGCGTACCGCCTCATCCTCGCCCGTTATGTCCACGTGGCGGTCGGCTATCCGGGGATCAAACTCCTGCCCGATCTCCAGCAATATCGCGAGACGACCGGCGACTTCACGTCCGTGGTCAATGCCTACGAGGAGCACGAACAGGTCTATCAAGGGCTCATCCGTAACGGCGGCACGGTGCTGGTGCGCGGGCGCGGGATCGTCGCCTCGCGGATCATGCAGCGCCTCTACGAGATCCGCCAGCAGAACCCCCGGATCGGCGTCCTCCATCTGATGCGCTCGCCGGTGGCGCAGGGACACCGCTTCGGGCACTCGCAGCGCGAGGTAATCAACCATTGGGAGTTCCAGCCGTTCAACTGGCCCAAGGCGAGTTGGACCGGCGAATACCTGCTGACACTCGAACGCGCGGGCGACGAGGAGCGCGACCGTTTGCTCAACGACTGGGGCGGCACGACAACCGCGCGCCGGAAAGATTGGATCAACATCATCAAGACCGGACTGCGCGAGGGCTGGTACCAGATCCGGTTCGGCGAGGTCAAGACGGTCGAGAAAGACCCCGGCGGCAAGCTCGTGACCACCCTGGTCGGCAAGGGCGTGATCCAGGACGAGACCGACATCCGGGCCGATTACATCATCGATTGCACCGGCCTGGAGACGTCGGTGGACGCCCACCCGCTCCTGAAAGATCTCGTCGGCCACCACCAACTCGGCAAAAACCCGAAGGGGCGGCTGCGCGTGGCGAACGATTTCTCGCTCACCGGGATGGAGAACGGCGCGGCGCGGATGTTCGCCGCCGGGTCGATGACGCTCGGCGGCCCGCACGCGGCGGTCGATAGCTTCCTCGGCTTGCAATACGCGGCGATGGCCTCGGTGCAGTCGCTCGCCAAACAGCGCGCACCGAGGGTGAGCCGGCTCAACGTCATCACCTCGCCGTTGCAATGGATGAAGTGGGCTACGGGGGCACGACCATGACACCGACACTCTTCGGGCGCTGGCAGACGCGCACGCTCCTCCTGCTGACGTTCGGCTTCTTCTTCACCTTGCCGTTCGTCCTCTTCTTCGGCCTGACACCGCTCCTGATCCTGGGGATGGTCGTCTTCTTCGGCTACTTCTGGGACATCCTCTTCAGCTTCATCCAGAGTCGCCGCTGGGACCGCGACTGGCCCCCGGTCTACCAGCTCTACGCGGGGATCTGGGAAGGGCTCTTCGTCTTCTTCGTCAGCTTCCTGCTCGGCAAGGCGATCCACGTCTTCGCCGTCCCGTTCCCGGTCTTCCTCATCCACTACGGCCTCGTCTGGTTCGTCACCTTCCTGATGAGCCAGAGCCTGATGCGGATCATCTTCCCCAACTGGCGCTATCGCGGCGGGCAATGGCTCGGCTGAAGTACGAACTACGAAGGTGGAAGCACGAAGTGAGGCGGGGGCCGATCGGCCCCCGCCTCCTTTATTTCTGCCGCTGTCGATGAACGCGCCGACCGGGATACCCCTGGCACCACCCCATACGCCTACTCGATCTCCGACCACCGCCCCGTAACAAGTCACCCCTCCCCGCGTCAGCGAGGGGCCGGGGGAGAGGTCCATCCCTCCCTTACTCCCCCTTGCTCGCCGCAGCCGCCGGCGCGAGCGCGGCGCCACCGCCGATCGCTCGTGGCCCGCGCAACAGCGAGACGACCGCGCCGCAGACGGCGAGCACCGACGACAGGAGAAAGGCGTGCTGAAAACCCTGCATGAAGGCGTTCAGCAGCGGGCCGGTGGTCGCGCCGCCGTTGTCGCCGGTGCGGAGCGCGTCGAGTCCCGCCTCCCCGACGAGCGGGGCGATGGCGGCGACGAGCAGCGCCCCGGCGATCGCGACGCCGACGACCTGGCCGGTGTTCCGCACCATCGAGAGGAAGCCACCCGCGACGCCGTACCGATCGCGCGGGACCGAACCGAACACCGCCGAGGTGTTCGGCGAATTAAAGATGCCGGTGCCGATCCCGAGCAGGATCAGGCGGAAGAGGACATTGGTGTAGTGCGCCCCGGCGGTGAGCCGACTGAGCAGAAACAACGCCACAGCCGAGATCGCCAAACCGAGCGAGGAGAGGGTTCGCGCGCCGAAGCGATCGGAGAGGTAGCCGCTGAGCGGCGCAACCACCGCCAGCGTCAGCGAGGTCGGCGTCAGGAGCAATCCGGCGCGGGCGGGGCTGAAGCCGAGGACGAGTTGCAGGAAGAACGGCATCAGGAAGGCGTTCCCGGAGATCGCCAGGAAGGAGCAGAGGGCCGCGAGGCTGCCGGTGGCGAAGGCACGGACCTTGAAGAGGGCCAGATCGAGGATCGGCGCGACGACCCGCCGCTCGACAGCGATGAACGCGGCGAAGCAGACGATCGCGACCGCGAACAGGCCCAGGATCTGCCCCGAGCGCCAGCCGACCTCATCGCCGCGATTGAGGCCGAGCAGGAGCGTCACCAGCGCGATCGAGATCAGGATCGCCCCGAGCGGGTCGAAGCGCGCCGCCGCGCCCTCGCGCCGCGTCGAAATCCGTCCCTCTTCCAGGATGGCGACGGCCATCGCGATCCCGATGATCCCGACCGGGATATTCACGAAGAAGATCGATTGCCAACCGAACGCCCCGACCAGCAAGCCGCCGATCGTCGGGCCGAGGGTGGTGCCGGTCGCCACGACGGTGCCGTTGATCCCGAGCGCCCGACCGCGCTCCTGGTTCGGGAAGACCGCATTGGTGATCGCGAGGCCATTCGCTTGCAGCATCGCCGCCCCGATCGCCTGGGTGATCCGCGCGCCGATCAGGTGGGCGGGCGTGGGCGAGAGGCCGCAGGCGAGCGAACCCGCGGTGAAAATGCCGAACCCGATCGTGTAGACCTTCTTCCGACCCCAGATGTCGGCCAGCCGCCCGAACGTCAGGAGCAGCGAGGTGATCGTCAGCAGATACGCCAGCACGACCCACTGGATCGTCGCCAGATCGCTGCGAAAGTAGCTCAGGAGCGACGGGAGCGAGATGTTGACGATGCTCGAATCGAGGGTCGCCATGAATGTCCCGAGCGCCACCGTCACCAGCGCCCACCACTTGTGATTGGGTCCACTGGTATATGCTCGCCCACGGGCAATGAGGTTTCGAATGCCCATCGAGGATCGTGTCCTAACGCGAATAGTTTGACCCGCACCCCTAGCGCGGTAAGCGCCTGACGCTTCCGCTCGTAGGTGGCGTCGGCGAGCCCGCGCGCAATTCTCGCACACCACACTTCTAGATTGTCAAGCGCCTGCTGATCGCATTGCCATGCTTCATAGCGCCCGGCGAGGACATCTCTTTCAGCGAGCAAGCCGCGTCTTCGTTCCCCCAGCGAGGCCAGTTCCGCTAAGAGGATAGTGGCGACGGCTTCATCGTCAATCGCTGCGACTCGTCGGGCCAGATTTGCTTGTTGACGCGTCACATCGGCCAGCGTCCGCTCCACACCCACGCGATCCCCCGCAGTTGGATCGGTGCCGCGCCGCTTCGCGACTTCGCGACTGCTGATCGCGGGATTGGTGAGGATCCCGTACTGGGCTTGACCCGTATCCGTGAGTGCTGGCGAATGTTATGGAGCCTGGTGAGCTGGTACTCTAGCCGCGTCGTCGTCGTGGCCCCGCCGCCAGGAGGATCGTGATGCTGCGCCCCCAGCCGTTGCCGCCCGTCCCTGCCGACACCGCACGGAT
>DATCMP010000180.1:0-17062 GCA_036563365.1 Thermomicrobiales bacterium | reverse complement strand
ACGATCTGGGCGAAGGTCGTCTCCTGGCCCTGACCGTGGGGGGAGATGCCGGTGGCGACCGTCACCTGGCCGGTCGGCTCGACGCGCACCGAGGCGCTGTCGAACGGCCCGAAGCCGCAGATCTCGGTGAAAGTCGCGACGCCGATCCCAAGGTAGCGACCCTCTTGACGAAGTCGTTGCTGCTCAGCGCGCAGGCCATCGTAATCGACGGTCTTGAGTGCCACGGCGAGCGGCTTCTCGTAATCGCCGCTGTCGTAGGTCGCGCCGGTCGGCGTCTTGTACGGGAAGGCGTCCGGCTGGATGAAGTTCCTGCGGCGCAATTCGACCGGATCCATCCCCAACTCGGCGGCGAGGACGTCCACGATCCGCTCGATGTAATAGGCCGCCTCCGGGCGACCGGCACCTCGATAGGCACCGGTCGGCATCGTATTGGTGTAGACCGCCTTAATCTCCAAATCGACGTTTTTGAGGGCGTACACGCCGGCGATCAGGAGCGCCGTCGACATCGAAACCCCCGCCGCCCGCGGGTATGCCCCGACGTCGGTGAGGACGCGCAGCCGCAGGCCGGTGATGGTGCCATCCTGCTTGGCCGCTAGTTCGATGGTGGTCTGCTGGGCGCGACCGTGGTGGGTTGCCGCCAGATTCTCGCCGCGCGTCTCCGTCCATCTGACCGGGCGCTTGAGCTGCCGGGCGAGGGTGGCGACGATCATCTCTTCGGGATACGACGAGATCTTGACCCCGAAGCCGCCCCCGACCTCGGGCGCGATCACGCGGATGTCGAGTTCGGACATTTTGAGGCATTTGGCGATCTGCTGACGGACGGAGTGGGGGTTCTGCGTCGAGGTCTGGACGATCAGGCCACCGCTGAGGGCGTCGGGCTGCGCCAGGACCGCGCGACCTTCCATCGGAATCCCGGCGACGCGCTGGTTATTCATCTTCTGCGAGACGACGACATCGGCATTGGCGAAGGCGTCATCGGGTTCGCCCTCGACCTTGTTCCAGGTGAAGGCGATATTATTCGGCACCTCGGGATAGATCTGCGGCGCGCCATCTTTGAGGGCATCTTCCACGTCAACGATCAGCGGCAGCGGCTCGTAATCGACGACGATCAGGTCGAGGGCGTCGCGGGCGATGTAACGATCGGTGGCGACGACCACCGCGAGCGCCTGCCCGACGTGGCGCACCACATCGGTCGCCAGCGGCCAGGTCTCGATCCCGGCCATCCCCTTCGGCCCGCCGCCGCCCTCGCCGCCACCATGCGGCATCGGGCCGGAAAACTGCTTAAATTCGTCGCCGGTGTAGACGGCGATCACCCCCGGGTGGGCCTTCGCGGCGTCGGTGTCGATATGGCTGATCTTCGCATGGCCGTAAATACTACGGAGGATCCCGACGTGGCCGAGATCCTGGGGGCGAATGTCATCGACATAGGTCGAGCTACCGGTGATCAGCCGGGGATCTTCTTTTCGGCGTACGCGAGCGCCCATCATCCGCATGTAAACCACAGTAAGCTTCCTCCTCGAAGTGCGTGTACGGTCGGTCTACTCGCGTCGTCGCGAGAGCGCGGTTATCATCGCACGGATGCTGCCAGAGTTGCCTAATCGGCAGCGTCGATGCTACCAGTAGGCCGCCTGCTTGTAAGATCCGCTGAGCGAAGGCCAGTTATCCGACAACAAGAGTGCCTTGAATGCGGGTAACAGTACTTTCCAGACAAAGAAACTGTACTATCTTGACCGGTCTACCGTCGAGGATACCTACTTCCGCTCGCCCTTTCACGCTGCACTCTCGCGTTGTGCGAAATAGCCGAATCACGCCTCACATGTCGTCCTGTTGACGGGCGACTGGCCCGCTTCCTCTAAGGCAGGTTTGCCGACAACAACCGCTTTTGTTCGCCGCGCACAGCGGCCAGCGGGATGCACAAAAATAGCCTGAGCGATTAGGCAATTGGAACATAGTTTTGCTACTGCTCCGATCCTAAAATTTGTCTCGCGTAGCCAAATTGGGAAGTGGTGTTCAACCGAAAGGATAAGGATCGACGTGAGCGGTAGCCTGCGCGAGTTCCTGGAAATCCCGTATGACGAACTCGAGGAATTGAACCTCAACGCGAAAGCCCAGCGTCTTGCGCGCGTCTCACCCGACCAGATCCGCGAGGAGCGGATGCGCTACCTGGCCGATGAGAAGCGCATCAAGGCCGTTACGGTCTGCTTCACGGACCTTGAAGGCCGCTTGCACATGCTCGATTACGACAAAAAGTTCCTCCTGAAGTCCGCCGATAACCTGACGTTCGATGGTTCTTCGGTGCGTGGCTTCTCTGCCCAGGTCGAGTCTGATCTGCGCCTGGCGATCGACTGGTCGGCGTTTTACTGGTTGCCTGCCGACATCTTCACCCCCGGCAAGGTGCTCGTCTTCGGCGATGTGCTGGAGCGTGACGGGACGCCGTATTCTTCCGATATGCGCGCCCGCTTGAAGGACTTCACGAAGCAGCAGTACGAGCAGAATGGCCTGACCCTCAACGTGGCGAACGAGATCGAGGGCTTCATCTTCCAGGGTCGGCAAGCCGAGCAGACCTACATCGACACGAACGGCTTCGAGTTCATCAGCACCGGTGGGTATTACCACTCGCTGCCGGGCGATCCGCTGCGGACGTTCATCGACACCGCCGCCGAGGTGCAGCGCGCGATGGGTTTCGCGAACGAGAAAGATCACCCCGAGGTCGCCCCCGCCCAGTTTGAGATGAACTACTCCTACACCGAGGCGGGAATCGGCGCGGACCAGATTGCCCTCTATAAGCTGATCTGCCGCCAGGTTGCCTATCGCCTCGGGATGACCGCCAGCTTCCTGCCGAAGCCGGTGACGGGCGTCAACGGCAACGGTATGCACACCAACATGTCGATCGGGAAGGGACAGGAGAACATCTTCTTCAAGGCCGATGGCGAGGAAGGGTTGTCCGACATCGCGTGGCAGTACGTCGAGCGGATCCTCACCAGTGCGCTCGATCTCTGCCTCATCCTTAATTCGAGTGTCAATGCGTACCGCCGCCTCGACCCGCACTTCGAGGCTCCGAACCAGATCATGGCCTCGCCGATCGATCGTGGTTCGATGGTCCGTATCCCGATCGGGAATGAGCGCTCCGCCCGGATCGAGGTACGCTCGATCGCGCCGGATGCAAACCCGTACATGGCCCTCTATGCGCTGATGAAGACCGGCCTCGAAGGTCCGCTCTCCGAGGGGATCCGCGACCGCAAGGACATTCTCCCGGATAATATCCAGGACGCGATCGATGCGTTCAAGAACAGCAGCTACATCAATAAAATCCTCGGTGCCGAAGTCGTCGAGAAGTACGCCGAATTGAAGCAGACGGTCGCCGACCGCAGCCCGCGCAAGCTCGGCACGCTGATCAAACCGGGTGAGATTCAGTTCCACCACGAGGTCTTTAACCAGTTCCTCTGGAACCGCTTCTAGTCGTATCACACAATGGCCGACCCTCGCTCTACCGCGGGGTCGGCCATTCGCTTGTCCTTCGCCGGTGTCGGCGATTTGTTGGCGCATACACGGAGGCGGGATGCTTCAAGCATCCCGCCTCCGCGTATTTCCCCGATGGATGGTTAGCTTGCGCTGGTATTCAGCCGCGCCCAGAACTCGTCGGGGATTGGGTGCTGGTAGAGTTCGATCGTTTGTGTCAGCCGTTCCGGGCGCGTCAGGCCGACGATGGTGCTGGCGATTCGGGGGTCGCGCGTCGAGAACTGGAGCGCCGCCGCCGGGAGCGGTATCCCGTACTCGTCGCAGAGGGCGGCGATCTCTTTCACCCGGGCGAGGAGTTCGGGCGAGGCGTCTTTGTACATGTACTTCGGGAACGCTTCCGGCCCCTTGACGAGCATCCCGCCCCCGTAAGGCGCGGCGTTCAGTGCGGCGATGCCGTGCTCGGCGGCGTAGGCGAGGAGCGGTTCGGCGCTTTGGTCGAGGAGGGTGAAGCGGTTGTGCGTCAGCACCGCCTGAAAAGCACCGGTTTCGAGGAAGCGGAGCATCAGGTCGATCGGCCCACCGGCGACGCCGAGATGCCCGATGATCCCCTCGCGTTGTAAATCTTGCAGCGTCGCGACCGCGCCACTTGGTGCCGTCAATTCCTCGAAGGTTGCGCCGTACTCGGGGTCATGCAAGAAGGCGATCTCCAGCCGCTCGACCCCCAGACGTTCCAGACTTTCCTCGATCGAGCGGCGCATCCGTGGTCCGCTGAAATCGTTGTTCGCGGCATTGCGATCCGCTTTTGATTGGAGGATTGCCCCTTCTGGCACGCCGCCCAACTCGCGGATGACCTTGCCGATCCGGCGCTCGCTCTCGCCACCGCCGTAACTGTTCGAGGTGTCGAGGTAGTTCATCGGCCCGGCGAACGCCGCCCGGATCGTCTCGAAGGCGCGCTCCTCCGGCACCTCGTAGTTGAACGCCTTGGGCAGGCTGCTCAATGGCGCGCAGCCCAGGCAGAGCGGTGGCACCATAATCCCGGTCTGGCCGAATGGTCGGCGCGGTAATGTCACCCGATCGGTCATCGAAGTTCCTCTCGATCCCGTCGCTCGTTAGGCTCCGGCGTTATCGTCCAACCAACGGATCGCGCTCGCGACCATCACCTCGACGCCGATCGCCAGGGCGCGCTCATCGAGATCGAAGCGCGGGTGATGGTGGCCCCAGATCTTGCCGCTGGCCTCATCGCGCGTGCCGACGTGGAAGAAGGTCGCGGGGACACGCTGCGTGAATTCGGAGAAATCTTCCGAGCCCATGATCTGTTTGCCCGGGATCGCCTCGGTTACGCCTTCGATCCCCGCCGCGACCCCGCGCACCATCGCGGCGATCGCCGGGTCATTGACGGTTGGTGGCACGCCGCGCGTATATTCGACCTCGGCGGTCGCCCGCATCGACTCGGCCACGCCCCTGATCAGCGCGGGGATCCGTTCCGCCAGGAGATCGCCGGTTTCCTTATCGAACCAGCGTACCGAGCCGGCGAACGTCGCGGTGTCGGCGATGATATTGCGTGCGGTCCCACCGGCCTGCAAGATCGCCGTCGTCACCACGGCGGGGGAGAGGGGATCGACTTCGCGGCTGACCAGCGTTTGCAGGTTCGTCACGATCGTCGCCGCCACCATCAACGCATCGACGGTGCTGTGCGGCGAGGCCGCATGGCCGCCCTTGCCCTGGATTTTCACACCGAAGCCGTCGGCCGCCGCCATCCCGGCACCGGGGTACGCGACGATCGTGCCGAGCGGGAGATCTTGCGCGACGTGGAGCCCGAGCGCCGCATCGACCGCCGGGTTTTCGAGAATCCCTTCGGCAACCATCAACTTCGCGCCGCCGCGCCCCTCCTCCGCCGGTTGGAAACAGAAGACGATCGTCCCGGCGATCTCCGCGCGGCGGCTCATCAACACGCGCGCCGCCGTGAGCATCATCGAGGTGTGGGCATCATGGCCGCAGGCGTGCATCATCCCGCTCGTCTGCGAGCGGTACTCGACGTCGTTCTCTTCCTCGATCGGCAGCGCGTCCATATCGGCGCGTAAGAGGATCGTCTTGCCGGGCTTACCGCCCTGCAAGATCGCCTTCACGCCGGTCACCGCGATCCCGGTGCGAATATCGGTGAAGCCGATCGCGCGCAGGCGTTCGACCACGATCCCGCTCGTGCGGAACTCCTCCAGCCCGATCTCGGGATGCATGTGCAGATCGCGGCGTGTGGCGATTAACTCCGGTTCCCACTCCCCGATCTCCTCATGGATCGACATCAGCACCGCCATCGATTGCTCCCTCCGCTCGCGCGAACAACAACCGTCCCTCGGTCGTTCGCTCGCCACAATACGGTGATAGTCTATCATTCCGGGTGAATCGAGTGGCTGGGTGAATCGAGTAGAATGAATGGGCGTAGCTGTGCTGTCTGTCGCTTAAAGGGTGCAGATGATGTGCTGAGCAGACCCGGTGCGTCTGCCTCCTGTGTGGACCGATGGTGCGGAGAGCGATGATGGCGACGGTGCTGATCGCCGATGATGATCGCAAGATCATCGATATGTTGCGGCGGACCTTGTTGTACGAGGGGTATCAGGTGCTCACCGCCGCCAATGGCCTGGAGGCATTGGAACAGATCAGCCAGCATCAACCCGACCTGATTATCCTCGATCGGATGATGCCAGGACTCGATGGCCTCGAAGTCGCCAGGCGCGTGCGGGGTATCGATCTGACCCCGATCTTGATGCTCACTGCGCGCGACGCGATCGAGGATCGGGTTGCCGGGCTCGATAGCGGTGCGGACGATTATCTGGTGAAACCATTCGCGCCACAGGAGTTGCTGGCGCGGGTCCGGGCGCTGCTCCGCCGCGTCGAAGCGCCCGGTACGCCGCGTCCGCTCACCTTCGCCGATCTCCGACTCGACCCGACGACGCGCGAGACGCGCCGTGGTGAGCGCCGTTTCGACCTCAGCCCGAAGGAATTTGATCTCCTCTCCTATTTGCTGCGCCACGCGCGACAGGTGTTGCCGCGCACGCGGATTCTCGAGGTCGTCTGGGGTGAGGATTTCTACGGCGACGACAATGTCCTCGATGTCTATATCGGCTATCTACGGCAGAAAACCGAAGCGGATGGCGAGACGCGCCTCATCCAGACGGTGCGGGGTGTGGGCTACGTCATTCGGGACTGACGCTTTGGAATTGATACACCAAGACTGGTGTTTTGAGACCGACTGTTGATGATTACTCAGGGATGGGATGTCGATACGCCTGCGGCTGACCTTACTCTATACGGGAATCCTGGCGCTGACGTTGCTGACGTTCAGCGTGATACTCTATGTCACCGTTGAGAGTGCGACCCGTATGGTGCTGGCGGACGGACTCGAAGCCGACCTGAGTCGGCTGACCGATGCGAAAGACTTCAAGATCACGAACGTGGCCTATACTCCCGCGGCGAAAGGGGCGACGACACCCTATATCGAAACGCTCGATCTCTCGGGGAAACAACTCAGTCGTACGGTGAATGAGAACTATGAAGGGATCGAATTGCTCCCGCTCACCGGTGCCGAGTTGCAGCAGGTGCGCGATGGGAAGGCGCTCTACACCGAGAATACTCTGGGCTCCGATCGCTGGTTGGTCTATAGTAAGCGCGCGAAAGATACGACCCCGCCGGGTATTGTGCGGGTCGCGCGACCGATTCAGGAGTCGGTCGCGTCGCTGGCCGCCCTGCGGCGTTATCTGGTCATCGGCGGCCTGATCGCGGTCGGGCTCGCGTTCGGTGTCGGCTTCTTCCTGGCACGCACCGCCTTGCAGCCGATCGGGCGGATCACCGCGACCGCACGGACGATCGAGACGAGTCGGGATTTCGGGCGGCGTGTTGATCATCACGGCCCCGAAGATGAAGTCGGACAACTCTCGACGACGCTTAACGCGATGCTGGCCGCGCTGCAGATGGCGTATGAGCAGACGGAAGGGGCGTTGCAAGCGCAGCGGCGGTTCATCGCCGATGCCTCGCATGAATTGCGAACGCCGTTGACGACGATTCGTGGCAACCTCGGCTTGTTGGGTCGCACTCCGCCGATCGGGGAGAACGATCGGCGTGCGGTACTCGGGGACATGGTCGAAGAAGCCGAGCGGATGAGTCGCTTGATCGACAATCTCCTGGCGCTCGCACGGGCCGATTCCGGGCTGCCGTTGCGTGTTATCCCTGTCCCGCTTGAAGCGTTAATCGCCGACGTTTGTCGACAAGCACGCCTCTTGGCACTACAGAGAACAATCTCGTACTCGAGCGCGACTGCTGCAGCGATCGGCGACCCCGATGCGTTGAAGCAAACGCTGCTGATCCTGCTCGACAATGCGCTCAAGCATACCCCTGATGAAGCGATCATCCAGGTGACCGGCACCGCCAGCGTGAATGAGGTCGCGATCGCCGTGCATGATAGTGGCCCTGGGATTGCCCCTGCGCTCCAATCGCAGCTTTTCGAGCGGTTTTTTCGCGCCGATGCTGCGCGCACTGGTGGTGGGGCGGGACTCGGGTTGGCGATCGCGCGCGCGCTGATCGAGGGCCAGGGCGGGCGGATCGGGGTACAGAGCGAGCTCGGTCGAGGGAGTACCTTTACTGTGACGTTGCCGCGTACCGCACCGGATTCCCCCACGCCGATCGCGGTCGCTGAATAGCCGAAGGCTGCGCTTTCCTGCACTTGCCCAGGCACAATGGACCCAGCGCTCGCGCAAGCGCTCCCAAACGGTGGGCAACGCGGTTATCGCTCGTCGTTATTCGGTACTCGTGCGTGTTCTCTTCGATTGCCTTCGGTTGTGGCGTGGGTCGGGCTAATGTCTCCGCGTTGTCCTGTCCGCGCGCCTTCTCTAGGTGAGACGGAAAAGTTGCTCAACGCCCGCTTGTTGCGGCGAAACGCGGCACTTAGCTGACGCTTAGTTTTTCCTCAGCAAACTCTTAGCGAACGATCAGCGAAATCTCAGCTATCGCACAAAGAGCTCTTAGCTTCCCAGCCTATCCTTGCACACAGGCAGCCGTGAACGGCAACGGCCTACCTGGGGACACAAATTCCACCTGCCGGCCCACGATAGGGCCGTTCGTTGCGCTGTTGCGCCTCCCTCAGTGTCCGTCGTTCAAGGGTGCGACCGGTTCGACCCTCCCCTATCCCCTCGTCACCAAGCGATGACCTGGCACGGCCAAGAAAGGCGGTCCATGATGACACGACTCACCACGCCGCTCGCTACGTCGCTCGATCACGAACTCGACACATTCGATGATCTGGTGTTGCTCACCGAGGCGAAGGGGGGCTCGCTGCCCGCCTTCAACGCCCTGATGCGTCGCTACGAGCGCGCGGTCTATAACGTCGCGACGCGATTGGTCGGGCGCACCGGCGCGGCGGATGAGATCACGCAGGATACATTCCTGCGGGCATATAGCGCCCTCGATCGGTTCCAGGGGAACGACTTCCGGCCCTGGGTGCTGCGGATCGCCACCAATCGGTCGTATGATGAGCTACGTCGCCGCAAACGTGCCCCGGACTCGTTCGAGGAAATGGCCTACGAACCGCCGATGACCTGGACGACATTGACGCGACACGAAGATCCGATCGCCCGGATTGAACGCCTGGAGTTGGGCGAAACATTGACCGCCGCCCTGGCCCAACTCCCGCTCGACCAGCGCATCGCGGTTGTCCTCAGCGATATTCAGGGCTACGAGTACACCGAGATCTCCGCGCTGGTCGGGGTGCCCTATGGCACGGTGAAGTCGCGCCTCAGTCGCGCCCGCGCCCGATTGCGTACAATCCTGGGAGATCGTGAGCAAGTCGCGAGGGCGGGATATAGCGTCATCGATCGTCCGAATTTCGCTACGACCCAGGTGGCGAGTTGACGTGCCCTGTCACATCCGAGCGTCCTTGCTCTGTCCTCCGGTGGTATGCTGACTAGCCCTGCATTCCTCATCCTCTGATCAGTTCAGTATCCTTATAAAATCGCGGCATACATCTGGCAGAATGGGAAAGAGTGTTATGCGGGACGAACTATCCCTCTGCCGCGCTGGTGAACGAGTAAGGAGACTGGCGACGATGCCACTACGCAAATTGCCGATTAGGAGGCGCGAAGTCACAGGCCGCATGTGGTCGTTACGGTTGGTCGGGCTCTTGTTCGCCATTGCGCTCATCATCGGCGGCGTGCAGCGCGGCGGCGCTGCGGAAGATTTCGGGCAACGGGAGGTCGGGCGGCATGTCTACGATCGCGCTGGTTTACTCACCGATGCAGAGGTGCGCGATCTCGAAGCCCGCGCCGTTGCAGTCGAGCGCGCCGGTGCGCCGACGATCATCTACCTACGCGAACAGAAAGCCAACCAGGATGACACGCAGGAAGACGCGCAAGAGCTAATGGATGTCTGGGATATTCAGTCGTCACCAGATGCCCGCGATGGGATCGTCATTTTCCTGAATCTGAAACCGAACGATCTCCGTCACGGTGAGGCGGCAATCTGGGCCGGGCAGCGGCACACCGATGGCGGCAATCTGCCCGAGTCGGAGTTGCGCCGGATTTACGGTGACGTGATGGCACCACGGTTGAGCGATGAGGAAACCGCCGCCGGGATTGGGGCCGGACTCGATGCATTGGCGAATAGCCTGGCTTTCGGCCCACCGCCGCCGCCCGAGCCGGACACGGTGCAGCGCGCGGCCTCGGCCATCGCGGGTTTGCCCCTGGTATTGCTCGGGTTGATCGTCAGCGGTGTTCTCGCCGTCTTCGCTGGTCGCATGTGGGGTCGGCGCCCGACGCAGATAACAGCGGGGATACCGACGGTGCAGCGCCCGGATGATTTACCGCCCGCTGTCGCTAGCGCCCTGGTGGCGCGTCGTATCGAGCCCACGGCCCTAGCGGAAGCGACCTTGCTCGACTTCGCTCGTCGCGGGTTGGTGGCGATCGAACCCCAAGGGGCGAAAGCGGTGGCGATTCGTTTGCTGATCGCGCAACCAACCCTCTTACCGTTTGAACAAGCGGTCTGGTCGCCGCTGGCAGCAGCCGCCGATGCCCAAGGTGTGATCGCGCCGAAGGAGTTAAGCCGCGTCGCGAAGCAAAGTAAGGAATTTCAGGCGGGACTGACCGCTGAATTACAATTGCGCGGCTGGTTCGATCCGCGTGTTGGCGCGTTGCAGCGACCGTTGTATCTCGCCGGTACGGTGGGGATGGTGCTAGGCGTCCTCGGCTTCATCGTCGCTCTGATCGGTCGACAAGTGCCTGGGTTGCTCTGCTCCAGCCTGGTATTCGTGGTCGGCTTCATCGTGCTGATGCTCGGTGCCTATTTCCCACGCACCACCGTGCAGGGCGAAGCGACCGCCGCACCCTGGCACGCCTACAAGGCGGGATTAAATGCCGCCGCGCGCGATCGCAAGCGGCCACTCGACCTGGAGGTGACGTTGCCCGATGTCGTAGCCTTCGAGTTGGTTCCCGCGCTCAATCGGCGGATCAAGGAGGCGAGTGAGCAGGGTTATGCCCCCTCGTGGTTTGTCCGCAGCTCGGCGCAGGAGAACACTATGGTCGCCTTTTATCCGTATTGGATTGCCCTGCACAGTAGCGTTTCACCGACATCGACGAGTTCGAGTGGGGGGGCTTCCGCTGGCGGGGCCGGGGCTGGTGGGAGTTTCTAACGACATCAACAGCTATGGGGTCTCTCCCGGTGTCGTCGCCATAGGCCCGCTCGAGGCGAGATGATGCGAACCCGCATCGACGTAGATCACCTCGCCGGTTACCGCTGAAGCCCAATCGCTGCACAACCAGAGCGCTGTTTTACCGACATCGTCGATGGTGACGTGGCGACGGAGGGGGGCGGTAGCGGCAAATCCCCGGTGTAACGCGCGAAAATCTGCAATCCCGCTGGCGGCGAGGGTGCGGATCGGCCCGGCGCTGATCGCATTAACCCGGATATTGCGCGGCCCTAGATCGTTAGCGAGGTAACGCACGCTCGCTTCGAGGGCGGCTTTCGCCACCCCGGCGACATTGTAGTTCGGCACGATCCGCTCGGAGCCGAGATAGGTGAGGGTGACGATCGAGGCTCCGGGGTTGAGCAGCATCTCGGCGGCTTTAACGACCGCTGTGAGCGAATAGGCGCTCACGTCCATCGCCAGCCGAAAGCCCTCGCGGGTGGTATTGAGATAGGGGCCGCGTAACTCTTCGGGCTTCGCGCTCGCCGCCGCATGGATGATGATGTCGAGCCCGTCGAACTCCTCGCCCACGCGTACCATCAGCGCGTCAATATCGGCGTCGCTTTGCAGGTCGCAGCGCTCGACGAAGGCGGCATCGACGCTCTCGGCAAGGGGGCGCACGCGCCGTTCGCGCGATGGGCTGCGGTAGGTGAACCCGAGGCTGGCCCCCTCGCCGTGCAGCGCCCTGGCGATCCCCCAGGCGAGCGACGAGGCGTTCGCCACGCCGATGACCAGGCCATTCTTGCCTTCCAGTAGTCCCACGGATCCCACCCCTTCATATGGCGGATGTACCTGTGCCGATGGCAACCGCTCGTGGCTTCGGTTTTCAGAGTCCTGAGAGTTCACGCCCGCGCGTCAGGAGTTCCTGAACCCGTTCCGGTGAATGTGCCTCGGCATAGAGCCGCAAGACAGGCTCGGTGCCGGAAAAGCGGATGAGCAACCAACTGCCATCCTCCAGCGTATATTTCAAGCCATCATCGTCTCTAAGTCGCACGATCGGCACGCCTGCCAGGCGCTTCGGCGCGGCGATTCGGATACGCTCCGTCGCCGCCTCGGCTTGCTCGTAGCGACAGGGGAGGTCCAAGCGCTCATACGACCACTTGCCGACCCGCGCTTCGAGCTCGGCGAGGGCGCCGTCGAGCCTGCCCTCGCGGTGGTGGATCAGTTCCAGGAGAAAGAGCGCCGAGAGGATGCCATCGCGATACGGCACGTGGTTGCGGAAGGCAAACCCGCCGGTTTCCTCCCCAGCGATGATCGCGTCGTGCTCTTGAAAAACTGGAGCCATCGCCGTGAAGCCCACCGATGTCTCGTGGACCGCCACATCGAAATGGCTGGCGAGGACGTCGATCATCGCGGTGCCGTTCAACGACTTGACGATTGGCCCGCTCCAGCCGCGCGTTTCCAGCAAGTAGAGGGTCAGCAAGGCGAACAACGTTTGTCCGTTGATATATGCGCCACCGCGACCGATCACGCCGATCCGGTCGGCGTCGCCGTCGAGCGCGAGACCGAGCGAGGAGTTCCCATCCTGGACCACCCTGATGAGCCGACTGAGATTCGCGGCGATCGGCTCCGGCCCGCGGATGTTCGGGAAGAGTGGATTCGCCGCACTGTTCATTTCGATAATTTTGGTTGTCCCCTCGGCGAATAGGGCGGGGAGTATGCCGGCACCCGAACCATACATCGCATCCACAACGACGGTTAGGCCGGCACCGCGTAACGTGTCGAGATCGAAATGCTGGCGTAGACCTTCGAGATAGCTCTCGATCGGGTTGATCCGGTCGAGGTTGCCATCATCTTCGGCGGCCTCCAGCGCCCGACGCGGCGGTTCCTCGCCGCTGGCGGTGAGGCCGATCAGCCGTTCTTCAATCGCATGGAGGAAAGCGGCCGAGGCGGGCGCGCCGGTCTGCGCGTGAATCTTGATCCCGTTATATTGTGCGGGATTGTGCGAGGCAGTGATCACCATCCCGCCATCCGCCCCACGCTCCACGATCGCCTGACTGACGACCTGTGACGGGACCGGGCGTGTGCAGAGATAGACGTGGATATTGTGGGCGACTAGGACTTCCGCCGCTGCGCTGGCGAAACGGGCCGAGTTGAAACGCGTATCGTAGCCGATGACCAGCGAGGGGGTGTCTGCTGACGGACCCCCTTCCGACGCCGCGATCGGGGTGAGGAGTTCGAGCGCGAGTGCATGGCTCACCCGGCGAACGGCGGCGAAAGTGAAATCCTCAGCGATGACACCGCGCCAGCCGTCAGTCCCGAAGCGAGGCGCGTCAAGCATCGTTACCTCATATACGGAAGCGAATCGATAGCCACCCGGCCAGGATTCGTGGCCCTAACGTGATAGTTGCTCGTGGATGACCCGGCACGACGATACGAGCAATGGCGCACGCGACGCAGCGTTTGCGTGATTTACCTGTATGTTATTCCCGCGCCGATCCCTGCACTTCCGTTTGATCCAAGCGATCGTTTCTTGGCCTTCTTCGGTCACGGCAGCACCGCTGGCCCTCACCCGAGTCGCGGACAAGTGACCAGCATAGGACGCATTTTCGTACCATGCGGGGGGCGCTGAGCGACGCACTATGCGGGAAAAGGCTACCACAGGCGGATCGCCGGGGCAAGGAGTTACCATAGGAAATAGGTACGCTTGAGCCGCGAAAGTGGGCGATTTTGCGATCTTAGAGCCGATCGAGCTTCTCATCGAGCCATGTACCGAACAGCCGGTCGGCGAAGCGTCGCCAGTTACCGCTCCCATCGTGATTGATGAATCCCCTGCTCAGGTCATGGTCGGCGCGTTGCGTATCCTCTTCGGCCTGGGGGCCATCACCAGGCGTGTCGGTTTTCGGCGTGGCGAACGGCGTAGCCTGATCAAAGGTTGGTAGGTCGGTATATAACTCGATCGTCGGTTTCGCTAATTGGCGTATGGGCGTGGCACGTTCGGCGGCACGCTCGGCAGCGATAACCTCATAGGGAGAACGCCCGGCCAGATCGACGCGCGGCGTGAGTTGCCATTCATGGTAGGCGCGTACGAACCAGCGCCGCCGATCGGTGAGGTCGAGGTTCGTCCCGGGCGGGAGATCTTGCAGGGCGCGCGAACAATTACGCACGAGGTGGACCGCGAGTTCACTGAGGAGGCGTTTTTCCTGCGGTCCCATGCGCTTCTCCGTCGTCACGACGAGCATGGCTCGCCGGTTGCTCTCATAACTCAGGTTGCGGCTTGCCTCTTGTTGCGACAATCGTAGCACGCGATCTGGGCTTTGCCAACGGGAAATCCGTTCGTCAATCCTCGTTGCCGAGTGTCGACGAACGGATTTCCCTGGCTATACTCTGACATCCCCTGGCGGCGTCACCGCTGTTACGGTAGGCGCACACTGACGAGACCTTCATCGGTGAGCAGATAGAGGGTGTTCGTCCCTTCATCGGCGGCGATTTCACGTGCTCCGGCGAGTGTCTTGGCATCGGTGGCCGGTTTGTAGATGCTAACTTGGGTCCCATCACGCCCCATGCGGATGATGCGCCCTTCACGAGCATCGAGGATATAGAGCCACTTCCCGTCGATGGTGGATGCGATCGCCGCCGCTCCGGTGAGGGGCGGGATAACGCTCGCCGTGAATGTCGACTTCACCTCGCCCTGATAGAGATCGAGCACGCGGCCATCCGAGAGGAGTGCGTAGATATCTTTGTCGATCGTGAAATCGACCGCCAGGTTGAGGTCCGCATTGACTTTCGAGGTTGACCAGGGCTGCGGCGATTGGTTGTACGCCCCGGCGCTGTACTTGACGATCTGCCCACGCTCAGTTTCGAGCAGATAGAGGTTGCCGACGAAGCTATCGACCGCCGTCGCCTTGCGCCCGTTGGCCGCCAGCGGCGTCGCCGTCCAGGTACCGGCCTTATCGCGCGCTAGCCCCTGCGTCTCGGTATAGGCGAAGAGGCTGTCTTCGCGCCAGGTGATGCCTAACAGGGTGCCGATCGTGGTGCCGCCGACCACATCGCCTTTGGTCAGGATCTTCGTCGGCGTATTCTTCCCATCGGCGAGATAGACCGTGCCATTGTAGAAGAGGTAAGGCTTCCCCCCACCGACAACAATCTGTGGCCGCGGTCCGGTCCCGCCCGCAACAGACGGCAGGGGCGCGAGCAGATTGACGGCTGCGGGTGTCAGTCGCTGCACGCCATCGACCTGATCGAGCGCCGCGTTGATCGCTACCGCCTCGTCGGCGATACGATCCTGACGACCTGGCTTATCCGCGGCGGGAATTGCCTTCAGTTGCGCTGGCAGGGCCAGTAATTGCAGGTGGGCGGCTTGTCGATCGGGCTGAGCGATCGCCGCCTCGCGCGCCTGGGTTACTTTCGCCAGGGCACCATCGAAGCTCGCTTGCTCGACGCGCGCCTGGTGATTACGCAACGAGACGAGCAACACTCCGATGAAGACCACCAAACCGACCAGCAGGATGAGGGGCAACACCCGCCCGAAGGGTAAACCGCCGGACTGGTAACGTTCGAGGCTGCCGATCGGCCAGACACGCCGATGACCATCGTCGAGGTACCGGTCATCGCGGCGACGACCGCGCGTTGGCGCAAGCTTTTCCACGATTGTCCCGACACCGAGTAACGGCAGGGCGATCACCGAGCCGATCGCCTGGAACGGGTTTGCGCGACGCCGATGGCGCGATGGCAACAACTCATCGAGTGGGTCTCCGCGATCCTCGAAGTCAGCGATCGCCCCGGAAAAGGCCATGCCAGCCCGTTGCCGGGACGGCTGTGGCGCGTGATCTTCCGCGTAGGGGACATCATCCCAGCCATCGTCCTGATCGGCGTCTTCGTCGATCTCCCGCTGTGCCTGCTCGGAAGTCAAGCTGATCGCGGAGATGGTGCGCTCATCAGCGGCGCTTTCTTCGAGAGTATCGCGCAGATTGTCGCTGGCCTCGACGGTGTCGGCGTACTCGTCGCTATCCGCCCGCCTACGACGATCACCGAAGCGCGGCCAGGCGATGATCTTCGATCGCTGGCGCATCTCGCGCAGATTGCGCTCGAACCAGCCCTCGTCCTCGCCCGTGTCCGCGGATGCGCCGGGTCGGGTATCGTAATCGTCATCCGCATCGGCGGGATAGTCGGCCGGATAGATCTCCTCCGTGATCGCCGGGATGATCGTCGTGGCGTAGGCCGCTGTCAGGCCATGCTGTTCCGCGAGGCCAACCAAGAACTCTACCGCTGCAACGGGATCGGTGTCGAGCAGGGGCGCGAAGTTGACTCCGGGGGTAGCAAGTTGGCGGGCGATATTGGAGGTGCAAAGGGTGAGGAGATCACCGTCTTCCAGCGCTGCGCGGAACAGGTGCGGGGCGGCGACTTCCGTCGCCCCGAGTCCTTGACGATCATCGCGCGTGTGCGGTTGGTAATCGCTGGTCCAAGTGACGAGCTCCGGGAGTGCGGTTGGGGTGCCACCCTGCGAGAGGATAAGTTGGGTCGGCGGAACCTGACAGATCAGCAGCGACTGGCCCCGCACGACGAGGCAGGTAAGGCCGAGTAGCACCCGCTGCCCAGGGGTCGTGCTGAGGTTTTGCTGATAGAGCGCCAGGTTGGCCGCATCAATGGCGGTGGTCAGGGCGTTGAGCGGGTCGGTGGCCTCGCTCGACGCGTAAATATCGCGGATTGCAGCGATGACACCGGCGGCGACCGAGGCCGCGCGCGGCGATCGTTCTACCGGTTCAACGATGACGCAGAGCTGATCTACCGGCAGATTCCGCGCCCTGTGGCGGACCTCCGTCACCACGAGCCAGGGCGATTGCCCTTCTTGGTGCACATCGGGGGTAACGAACTGTGCCTGGCCCGCTTCATCGGTAGTGATCAGCGTTCGTTCGCGGCTCATCGTCATGGCATCCCCCT
>DATCMP010000168.1:0-4537 GCA_036563365.1 Thermomicrobiales bacterium | reverse complement strand
CCGCCGCTGCGGCGGCGACCCTCCCCCGAAGCGGGAGGGTAGGAAGCCTCCCACCTTACAGTTGCTTCCCCCTCTCCTAGAATTGGGAGAGGGGGTGCCGAGCGAATGCGAGGCGGGGGTGAGGGCCGTCACTCTCCCTTAAACGTTGCCGGTCGCTTCTCGATGAAGGCGCGCACGCCTTCTTTATGGTCGGCGGTCTGCCCGGCAATCTCCTGCAAATGAGCCTCGTAGTCGAGCCAAGTAGCGAGGTCGGCCAGGACCGACCGGTTGAACGCGCGTTTGGTGAGGCCGAGGGCGCGCGTCGGCATCGCAGCGAGTTGCCCCGCGAGGGCCTGGGTCGCTGCGCCGAGTTCGGCGGCGGGGACGACGCGATTGACGAGGCCGAGTCGGTGCGCCTCCGCCGCGTCGATCCGGTCGCTGGTGAAGGCAAGTTCGGCGGCGCGCCCGATCCCGACGAGGAGCGGCAGCATGTACGACATCCCGCCGTCGGGGACGAGGCCGATCTTCGAGAAGCCGGTGGTGAACGAGGCGTTGTCGGCCGCGATCCGCATATCCGCCGCCAGGGCCAGCGAGAGGCCGACCCCCGCCGCGACGCCGTTGATCCCCGCGATGATCGGCTTCTCCAGCCCGCGCATCCGCGTGACGATCTGGTTATAACCGGTCTGTAAATGCTCGCGGATCGAGAAGCTTTCGGGGGCCTCCTCGCGTGCCACAAACGCCCCCAAATCTTGCCCCGCCGAGAAGGCCCGCCCGGCCCCGGTCAGGACGAGGCAGCGCACCGTCGCGTCGCGCTCGGCCTGGCGCAGCGCCGCGCCGAGTTCCTTGACGACCTGATCGTTGAGGGCGTTCAGCACCTCGGGCCGGTTGAAGGTGAGCGTCAGGACACCGCCGTCTTGCGTGGTGAGGAGTGTTGCGGTCATGGGCAGTCTCCTGTTGATCGCGAGTCACCGGCTATAAACAGCCGGTGCGCGTACTGGCCTGCGACGTGGGCATTAACGCGACGGTTGCCGGAAGATTCCTGCGCGAACCAGGAGGATCGAGGGCCGGAGGGTCGTGAGCGCCGCCGCACAGACCACCCCCAGCCCGATCAGGAGCGGGAGATCGATGGTCAGCGGTTCATCGAAGAAGAGCCGGTAGAAGACATACCCGGCCCCGAGCGCCATCAGCGCCAGGCAGGGGATAGCAACGCGGAGATAGCGCCGCATCGCGACGCGGAGTTCGGGTGACATCGTGTCCATCCGCCTCTACCGCCCCGTGAACGTCGGCTTGCGCTTCTCGATGAACGCCGCCATCCCCTCCCGCATATCCTCTGAGGCGAAGAGGAGATAAAAATTCTTACGCTCGTAGTCGAGGCCCTGTTCGATCGAGAGGTCGAACGACTTGAGGATCGCGTCTTTGGCGAGTTGGACCGCGATCGGCGGTTTGGTGGCGATCTCCGCCGCGAGGGCCTGCGCTTCGCTGAGGTACGCCTCGTTCGGCACCACCTTGGTGATGAGCCCCGCGTCCCAGGCTTCGCGCGCCGTGATCGGGCGACCGGTCAGGACGATCTCCATCGCGCGGGCTTTGCCGAGCGCGTGGGTGAGGCGCTGGGTGCCGCCCGCGCCGGGGATGATCCCGATGTTGATCTCCGGCTGGCCGAAGCGGGCGCTCTCGGCGGCGACGATCATGTCGCAGCTCATCGCCAGTTCGTTGCCGCCGCCGAGGCAGAAGCCGCTGACCGCCGCGATCAGCGGTTTGCGGATCTTGCGAATCCGGTCCCACTGGCCGAGCTTGGTCCCCTGCTGCATCTCGATCGCGCTGGCGTTCGCCATCTCTTTGATGTCGGCACCGGCCGCGAAGGCGCGTTCGTTGCCGGTGATGACGATGGCGCGGATCGTCTCGTCGCGGTCGAACCGTTCGAGGGCGACCACAACCTCGTCCATCAACGCGCCGCTGAGGGCGTTAAGCGCCTGGGGGCGATTGAGTTGGACCGTCGCCACATGGCCGTCCGTCGCGGTCAGGATATGCTCGAAGCTCGGTGCTGCGCCCATTGGACCTCCTTCGTGTCGGGTCGGTCGTATCGGCGCGGGGCAGGGGAGCAAGCCCCTGCCTGTCCCTGCGCGCGGTCTTCATCGCGGTGAGTATATCGCGCGGGACAGGGTGGTAACGAGGCGCAGCTGTTCGTTATGGGGTGGTGGCGAGTTGCCGCGCCTTGGCCGCGCGATAGAGGCCCAGAAGGGCGAGCAGGATCGCGGTGCCGAGGAAATAGGAGGCGAGGGTGTCGGTGGCCCAATGCTGACCGAGGTAGACCCGCGAGGGGCCGACGAGGGCGATCAGCCCGAGCAGCAGTGTCAGCAGCCCCCAGCGGAGCGGTCGCCACCTGACCAACGTGTAGGCGAGATAGGCGAGGAAGCCGCAGAAGAGCACATAGGTCAGGACATGGCCGCTCGGGAAGCTGTAGCCGCCGACCGGGAACTCGACGATCAGCCCTTCGACCGCGACCGGGCGCGGACGAGCGACCGCCGCTTTGATCGCCCCGCTGAGCATCCCGCAGAGGAAAGCGAGCAAGGCGAAAAACGCTTCGAGGCGTAGGCGAAGTGCGAGGAGGAGCAGGAGGATACCGCCGCCGAGATAGGTGGCCTGGGGTGTGAAGCCGACCCAACTGACCGCCTGCATCAGCGGTAACAGCCCCGGCAACCGGACGTGCTGCCAGTCGAGCGTGAGGCGCAGATCGAACGCGGTCGTATCGCCGAGGACGACCAGGATCAGGACCAGCGCGAAGGCGAGTAGCGACAAGGCTGCGAGGATCAGCGGCGAGCGCCCGCGCCGCTGCGCCCGTCGGCCCGCTAAACCGGTCGCGGCGTCGGGCTCGTGGTGTGGGATCATCTGCCTCCGTCAGGTCTGATTGGGATGTTTATGTGTGCGGGGTGGCTGGCGGCTGAAGCCGCGCCTTGCGGGCGCTCACGCGCCACGAAGCCGCCCTGCGGCGGCTGAGATTATTGCGAGGCACCACCCGACTGTCCGGCATTGTGCTCCTAACGAACCTGGCCCGCGCAGGTGGGCCGTGGTCCCCTGCCGGGTCAGGGGCTTGTCCCGAGCGCAGTCTCGGGCTTCAGCCGCCAGCCACCTACGGGTATCATCAGCAACCTGGATAGTGACACCGAGAAAATCTTAGCGCTGCCTGAGGTTTCTTCGGGCGTTTTTATACTGAAACGACGCGGCAGGGCGTAGGTGATACGCCCTGCTCACGTCGTCAACCCGCAGGCGCTTGTAGGAGGGCGACGTCGGTAGTCGGCAGTCGTCAGTAGCGGTCCGTTGTTGGCGTGGTGCTTGAACAGCGTTGCCCGGCCACTACCGATTACCGACTGCCAACCGCCGACTCGTCCCCTACCGTCTCTACTGCTTCGCCAGATCGGCGTGAACGGTGATACCGTGCGCGAGGAGGGCATCGTAAAGGCCCTTGTCGATCGCCGGGACGCGGTCGGGGAGGTGACCGGCGAGGGTCGCGCGGGCGATCCCGGCGGTGCGGTCGGCGGAGCGGACCTGCCCTTCCTCCGAGTAGACCGCCATGTGCGGGCTGATCATCACGTTCGGCATCGTCAGCAGCGGATTGTCCATCTCGATCGGCTCGACCTCGGTGACATCGAGGCCCGCCCCGGCGAGGTGTCCGCCCTTCAGCGCGTCGATCAACGCCTTCTCATCGACCAGCGGGCCGCGCGCGGTGTTGATCAGCCACGCGCCCGGCTTCATCTTGGCGAGCTTATCGGCGTTGATCATGTGATGCGTCTCTTCCCAGAGGAAGGCGTGCAGCAGGACATAATCGGCTTCCTGCAAGACCTCATCGAGCGACACCAAGGGGATACCGAGGTCGGCAACCTCGCGCTCGTCTACGTAGGGGTCGGTGGCGAGGACGCGGAAGCCGAGGGCCTTCGCGCGGGTCGCGGCGATCCGCCCGATCCGCCCGTAGCCGATCACCCCGACCGTCTGGGCGCGGGAGTTGTGGATCAGGAGTTCGGGCGCGCCCATCCGGTCGCGCCAGCGGCCCTGGCGTGTCTCGCGGTCGTAGGCGAAGAGTTGGCGGTTCGCGGCCATCAGGAAGGCGATCGCCTGCATCGCCACTTCTTCGGAGTACGCATCCGGCACGTTGCAGACGAGGATGCCGCGCTCGCTGGCGGCGGGGACATCAATATCGTTGTACCCGACGTAGGGCCGCAGGATCACGCGGCAGGAGAGCTGATCGTAGATCGGCCCGTTGAGGACCTGCCCGCCGGAGACGAGGACATCGGCCTCGCGCAGTGCCGGGGCCACGCGGCCCTGCTCATCGACCAGCGCCTCGGCGGTCACATCGGCGTCGAGTTCGGCCAGGTGCTTGCCGACGCGACCGGTGTTGCTCCACCCGGCGAAACCGACGCCGAGCTTCGGGCGACCTTGGCCGGCGTTCTGCCAGCGCGCCAGGGCCAACTGGATGACATGCTCATCGGGTGTGCGGTGTAACATCGTTTCCTACCCCTCTCGGACAGCGTTACCTCGCCGACGCGCGTCGGTGGGTGCCCCCACA
>DATCMP010000463.1:0-6346 GCA_036563365.1 Thermomicrobiales bacterium | reverse complement strand
GGGACGTGATATTGATACCGCCCTGCCGGCAACACGCCGGTCTTGGCGCTACTGCGGAACCTGCTGGCCTGCGTCGCGTCCGCTACTGGCTCGCTGCCCCACTGAAGTCGGCGAAGTCATCGATGAAATAGCCGTCCGCAGCAGGGCGACCGTCATGGCCTTTCACCAGCTCCGCAAGCGATGGTGCTGGTGGGCCGCAATGCTGGCGTACATAGGCAGATACCTCATCGATCGTATCTTCGCCAGTGACGTCGAAGGCGATCGATGGGCAATACGCGCTGTCGGGTACGTAAATGACGAATGGGGAGCCAAGCAAGCTTCCTAACGAGGCGAATACCGTCCTCAACGGATGTTGAATATCTTGCTCTGCTAAGAATGCGTACCAGCGTGTACCGCCCAATAGGGTGATGCAGTGCCTAGTGACAAAGAGATTTAGCCTGGCTGGGCCTTCGATCTCGACCCCATCAGCTTTGGCCCAGACCTCTTCGACAGTCATCTCCTGCCATACTGTCGATGCTGGCTTTAGTATGTCTGCACCTAGAGGTTGCTCTGACGAGATGAAATAGGGGCTACATTCTCGCCCCTCACTGTCGTAATAGATCCGGTAGCCCGGCTGCTGATAGACCCAGTCACCTTCCTCGGCTACTGGCTGAAACGGCTCGTCGGATGAATGGGCTTGATGCCATGCTGCGTGACGTCGGTTCTTGGCGCGAGCGAATTCTCTCACCGCCCGCGCGAGATCGGGCGTGGCGTCGGCGTTAAGTCGTGCTGGGAGCGTCGGTAAATCGGCTGCGCTAAGACTATGTCCGATGATCGCCTCGAAATCAACGCCCATTGGACATTACCTGACCGGCCCGACCGGGCACGCCACCGGCTCGTGCGTCCGCGCCGACTCATACGCGCAGAGGGCGACTTCGAGGGCACGCAGGCCGTCCTCGCCGGTGACGGGCGGCGCGGTGTCGTTGCGGACAGCGTCGATGAACGCGCTGACGAGCGCCGGATCGCCGCCTCCGGTGTAGGGGACGAGGTTATAGCGCTCGTTGGTGTCGTCGAAAAGTTGGACGTTCTGGCTGAAGGCGTCGAGCGCAAGAACCCCTTGATCGCCGATGACCTCCATCGTCACGCCGCCCCAGATCGGCCAGGTCCTGGCGCGCGACCAACTGGCATCGAGGCTGGCGGCGATCCCGCCGTCGAGGTCGAGGAGCAGGAGGCCGATGTCGTCCGTCGGCAGGCCAGGGTGGATTCGCGCGTCGATATCGGCGTAGACCGAGACGATCTCGCGGTCGAAGATCCAGCGCAACAGATCGGCGACGTGGACCGTGTGGTCCATCGTCGCGCCGCCACCCGCGAGGTCGGGATCGCTGAACCAGCCCGCAGGCATCCGACCCGGGTTGGTCGCCTTGACCATCAGCGGCGTGCCGATCACGCCGCCGCGCACCGCCTCGCGCAGGGCGATGACGGGTGGGCTGAAGCGCATCGGGAAGGCGATCTGCAACTTCACGTCGTGCGCGCGACAGGCCGCGATCATCGCCTCGCCGTCGGCGCGCGTCGTCGCCAGCGGCTTCTCGCAAAGGACATGTTTGCCCGCTTCGGCGGCGGCGACCACCATCTCGCGGTGTCGCGCATTCTCGGAGCAGACGATCACGGCGGCGATGTCGTCGCGTGCCAGGAGATCGGGATAGGCGACGTAGAACGTTGCCCCAAACCGCTCGGCGTACTTGCGCCCGCGCGCTTCGTCGTCATCCGCGATAGCGATCAATTCCACACCAGGGAGTTGCCCGAGGCAGGCCGCGTAACTGGCCGCGTGTCCCTCATGCGCGAAGCTGATCATCCCGATCCGCAGCGGTTCCATCATCAGCCCTTCCGTCAATGTAGTTTGTCATAATAGATTGTTGCGTTCCAATTCCCGCCTCTCATAGGGTCCGGCGGCCCGACTACGAGGCGACCAGGCTATCGCTGACCAATCCTTGCTCTTCCAACATCGGCCAACCGTCGGTAAACGTGATCGTCTTGCCGGTGCGTACCGATTCGAGAACGGCGAGGGCGGCGGCGAGTGAGCGGGTCGCCTCGTCGCCACCGGTCAGGATCGGTGCGCCATCGGCGATCCGATCGAGGAAGTGTCGCAGTTCGGTCTGGTAGGGGCTTTCCGCCAGGGGGCTGCGCGGGACATTGACGCCCGCCGTAGCCTCGGTGTGTACAGTTCGTTCGAGCTTCAGGGCCGCCGTCTCGTCGCTGGCGTGGCGGATGATTCCAGCCGACCCGGCCAGCTCGATCGACGTGCGGAAATTGCTGTGCGCCCAACTCGTCTCGACGTGGGCAACGACGCCGCTGGCGAAGCGGATAATCGCCAGCGCGTAATCGACCGCCGACCGCTGCGGGCTGTAACTGAGGCCACGCGCAGAGATTCGCGCGACCTCCCCGAAGAACCAGCGCAGCGTATCGAGGTCGTGGATCATCATGTCGAGGATCGGCCCGCCGCTCCAAGCGAAATTGCTGTACCAGCCACGCCCGACGAACGGGTAGGCGTTGACGCGCGATGCGCGTACCACACCGACTTGACCGATCGCCTCGCGATCGAGCAAGTCCTTGATCCGTGTGTACTCGGGGAAGAAGCGGACGACATGGCCGACCATGAAGCGCACCCCGGCGCGCTCGCAGGCGGCGGTCATCGCCCGCGCGTCGTCCAGGCTGAGCGCGATCGGTTTCTCGCAGAAGACGTGCTTGCCCGCCTCTGCCGCCTGCTCGGTCAGCGCACGGTGGAACGGGGTCGGCACGGCGAGGATCACGGCGTCGAGCATCGGATCCGCCAGCGCTTCGGCCAGATCGGCGGTTACCCGCGCGCCGGTCGGCGCGGCGAGCGTCGCCGCGCGGTCACGATCCTCGTCCACCACCCAGGCGAGGTTGGCGTTGGGCAGAGCATGGCAGGAGGCCGCGTGCATCGTGCCCATCGTGCCCGCCCCGAAGACGGCGATATTCGTCATCCGTGTCTCCCCCGTCTGCGCGTTCTCGAACCTCTGGCCTTCGCCCGTTTGTTGCCCGCAGTATAGCGCACCATACACCGTCGAACCGATTCTGGGCGCGCACTATCCCGCAACCTATGGTAAAGTCCAGGTCAGAACAGCCGTGGGAACTACTGATGTTGCGAGTTTATAGTATGGAATATCGTACACCTTCTATAGGGGATTGGATGGCTCACAGCCAGTCGTGGATTGGCTCGAAGGATTGAGAAAGAGCGAACCAGTATTGGAGAAGCTGATTATTGGCGGCCTGGAGAAGCTGGGTCGTAGTGAAAGACACGACCCGCCACTCACGAAAGCGATAGATGATACAAACGGTCTTTTCGAGTTACGCGTAGGTAAGGCGAATATTGCCCGTGTATTCTTTTTCTTCCAATCCGGGCAGGAGATAATTATCACGAACGGATATGTGAAGAAACGACAAGAACTTGATCAGGGTAAGTTGCATCGCGCAGCGCTACAAGGATGACTGGGAAGGACGGCAAGGATGACCCAAGAGCGGACTTCCAACCTGCCACAGATGAACGACGATCTCTCCACATATCAGGAACGCTACACGCTGCAAGAGCAGGAGGAACTGCGGCTAGCAAGCCTAGCCCATGATATCGTGTTCCTGCGTGAACTCGCCCGACGTGAGCATGGATCGCTGGCCAGCGTGACCATCGCGATTCCTGGGAATGACCTTGGTGTGGAGCGCCTGGCACAGTATCTCGCCGAACTTGGGGAGCGGGTGCGCGTCACGGAGCAGATATTGGATACCGGACGCTATCTGCATATCGCGCCGATTCGGCGGCAAGGTGGGGGTAATCGCTTGAGTGCCTTGAGCGCTTGAACTGCGCCTGCTATATCAACGGTGCGAGATGCTTGGCTGAGTTACCCCTCTATCCTGCGTGACTATCACCTTAACTGTCTTCCTCACTGTGCGTTCTCAGCTAGCTTCGGCAGCGATGACTTTGCCCCCCGGCGTAGCGCGCGGGTCGTGGACGGCGCGGGCGATCAGGAAGGCACCAGCCAGCGCCAGGGTGGCGGTCAGGGCGAAGAGGGCCGGGTAGCCGCTGGCATCGGCGAGCGCCGCGCCGAGCAGAGGTGCGGCGAGCGCGCATGGGGCCTGGGCCGCATTCGCGAGGCCGACGTAGGTCGGGCGCTGGTCATCCGGCGCGAGGTCGATGATGAAGGTCAGTGCCGTCAGTTGCAGGGCGCTTGTCGCCAATCCGGCGAGGAGGAAGACGATCCCGTAGCCGAGCGGCCCCCACTGCGGGTCGCGGACAAGCAGCGCCAGGAGCGGCGCCAACCCGGTGCAGAGTGCCCCGGCCACGATGACCCGCTTGTGGCCGATCTGATCGCCGACGTACCCCCAGATCAGGTTCCCGGCGGTCGAGGCCGCGAGCAAAACCGTCGCGTAGAGCCCGGCGGTGCCATCGCTGAGCGCCAGCGCCCCTTTGGCATCGACGATGTAGAAGGCGGCGGTCGGGCTGGCGGCGGTGATCAGCAGCAGCGCGGCCAGATAACGCCGCAAGTTCCGGTCCTGCCGCAGGACGGCGGGGAGTTGCCGCCAGGCGGTCCCCTTGCGCTGCGCCGTGACCGCGCGCTCTTCGAGCGGCTCACGCGCATAGGCGAGGCAGATGAACGACAGGACCAGGAAGACGAAGGCGATCCCGAAGCAGAGGGCGATCCCGATGATCCAATCGAACCGCCCGAGGAGGAACGCGGCCCCCGCGCTCCCGGCCACGCCGAGCAATCCCCCGAGCGCCGAGGAGAGGCCGAAGAACCGACCGCGCCAGTCGGCGGGGATCATCCGCGCGATCAGATCGAGCCACGCGGGCATCGCGATCCCCGCCGAGAGGGTGGTGAGGGCCAGCATCGCGTAGAAGACCCAGAGGAGGGCTGTCGGGTGGCGCAGCGCCAGGAAGGGTGTTGCGATAGCGAGAACCAGATAGGGCACGCGCTCGAAGATCGTCACCCCGAGGATGAACGGCTGCTTGCGCCGCAGTCGTTCGGTCAGGCCCGCGACGAAGATCGGCGTCAGCAGGGTCGCCGCGCGCAGCGAGGGGATCGCCCCGACCGCCAGGTTCGACTCGGAGAGATGCCGCACGAACAGCGGCAACACGCCGTATGACGAGGCGAAACTGAGTGCCAGGACGAAGAGGCTGATGTCCAGCCCCATCGCCGAGTAATTCCAGCGATAACGGCGCGGCGGCAGCAAGACCGACATGGTGCTGCTTTAGCGCCGGAGCCACGCGCGGAAGTCGGCGACTCGCCGACCGCCGGGCAGCGGCTCCATATTCTGCCAGTCAGCCTGCACGGTGACGTACTTGTTCTGCCACGGGTCGTTCGGGACGCCCCACTTGTTCGGGACGAAGACGGTCAGCCATTCATCGAGGGTCAGGTAGGTATCTTTCCCGAGCCACTTCGCCTCGGCACCGGGGTAATCGATGTACGGGTCGCTGACCCAGACGCCGCGGATCGTGACATTCGGGTAATCGGCATACGGATCGCGGTCGGCCACGACGCCTTTGACGAGGATGTAGTGCGTGCCGCCCCGGATCACCGCGATCGACGGTTGCCCGCCACCGGGCATCGCGAGGAAGTAGCCCATGACTTTGGTTGCCTCGATCGGATCGTCATAGATCCAGTGGTTGAACCCCTGCTGCGGGTTGAGCCAGCGGAGCGCCGCGGCCATCGCGTAGGGGGAAGCATCCCATTCCTTGACGGTGTAGCCGAGGTTATGGGCCAGTTCATAATCCCAGATCTGCGACTGGATCGCGGTGTCATCGGGGAAGTTGCGCCCGGTCAGGTACTCGGTCCAGCTCTGGATATTTGACGGATCGCAATAATAGTCGGTCATCTGGCGGTGCCAGTTCAGCGGCAGATTGCGGCTGTAGGCGGCGGCGAACGGGCCGCGACCGCTCAGTCCGCTGCCATCCGCCGCCTGCTTGCCGAGCAGGCCGAGCAAGACTTCCGAGTCGGTGCCCGCATGCTCGGGGTGGTACTCGAATCGCGCCCGCTCGAAATACTGCACGGTGTACTCTTTGCCGTCGGCGGCGGAACGCTCGGCAAATTCCTCGGACAGAGGGTAGCCGTGGATTGGTAGCCCGCCGGTCCGTTCCCAATAGGCGGCGAAGGTGCCGCCGAGGGTGTGCCCGCTCTCCGGGAAGAGTTGGCGCTCGCCCGCCGCCGCCGCGCTGACGGGTCGGAACGGCGTCTCATTCTGGCGCTTGGCGACGAGTGCCGTCCCGAGGAGGCGCAGTTGGATCGCCCACTTCGCGTCGGTCGCTTCGGGGTGATACTCGAAGACGGCCCGCTCGAAATATTGGGTGCGGTACTCTTTG
>DATCMP010000462.1:0-1731 GCA_036563365.1 Thermomicrobiales bacterium | reverse complement strand
CGTCGCCGGGTTCGCCCGATCAAGCACCGCCGATTGAATCTTGGCCTCGCCTTGAACCGACAGGAGTGCAGACAGATCGTGCATCGCCACCTCAACGTCGGCGCGGCCTTCGGGGTGATGCGCCTCGATCGTGATCAGGATGTCGGTCGTGTCGTCGCGGGCGGCGCTCTCGGCGCTCTGTCGCCAACACCAGCGGCGCGCGGTGACCAGCCCGCCCTCATCGCTGAAGATCACCTCGCCGGGGGCGGGCACTTCCGGTTCGGACTGCCCGAGATTGGTGAACCGCTCATCACCTCGTGCGAAGCGCACGGTCGTGCCAGCCGGGATCGCGCGCAAATCGACGATGGCGATCGGCAGCGCATAGCGTATGCTGACCAAATTCCCGAGATCGACCAGCGTGTTGAGGTTCGGGATCGATCCCGCCTTGGTTAATCGACGCAGCAACGCTTCCGCCGCGCAGCGATATTGCGTCGGATCAACACCGAAGCCACGAAACGCCGCCCGCCACGCCGCCAATGCGGGCACCTGACTCAGGGGCGTTTTGCCGAGTCGCTGTAATGTCGCGGCTTGCTCGTCCCTGTAAGCAGCGGCGAGTTCCGGCGAGGTTGGCCCGTTAATGACCCCGTTCACCAGGATCATCCCACCGACCACGTTGGGATAGCGTTCGATGATCGCTTCGTCGTAGCGAAAAGTCGCCATAACCTTTACCTCATCCTGCCAAGCGCTCGCTCGATCTGCTCGACGGCCAGCGCAACCCCATCTTCCGCGCGGATCTGTTGCCCAAGTGCCTGGGCGCGGTCGCGAATCGTCACATCAGCCGCCGCCTGCCGGATCGCGACCACGAGTCGATCGGCGGTGAGTCGGCCTTTCGGGATCGGTTTCGGGCCGACGCCGAGTTCGGCCACCCGCCGACCCCAGAACGGTTGGTCGCCGAGATGTGGCACCACAACAGTCGGGATACCGGCCCGCAAACCCTCCGCAGTCGTGCCGGCACCGCCGTGATGGACAACCGCCGCCATGCGTGGGAAGAGCCAGCCATGCGGCGCGGCATCGAGCGAGAAGATCGTCGCGGGGAGCGCCGCCGCACCGAGTCGTCCCCAGCCGCCGAGCAGCACCGCCCGCCCCCCAGCTCGCTCCACCGCCGCGACGATCAGCCGCGTCAAGCCCTGTGCATCCTCCGTGGTCATACTGCCGAAGCCGATACAAATTGGCGGTGCGCCAGACGTGAGGAACGCCGTCAACTCCAGCGGCGGGGTCCAGCCTTGCACGGCGTCGAGGAACCAGTAACCGGTTGTGTGGAGCGTGGCGGGCCAGTCAGCCGGATGTGGGACGACATGACGGCTGTACCCGAGCACCCTTGGGGTCCGCGCCAACGTGGCGCGGGCTCGTGACCAGCCCTGTGGCGGCAGGCCAAGGACATCGCGCCGCAAGCGCGCATCCTGCTCGCCGTACAATTGCCATTGCACCGGCTCGACGAAAAAGCGCGTGAAGAGCGCATTGATCACGCTATGACGGCGGGGCAAGGGAGCGTTGTTGGTCGCCGCACCGTCCCGCGTCGGGACGAACGGCGGTTGCAGCCAGGCGCTTAGTTGCGGCACGTCCAACTTCTCGGTGATCGACGTGGCGTAGAGGTCGGACGTGAAGCTGCTGATGATCGCGTCTGCACCCTGGCAAGCCCGCCACGCATCATCGATCCCGCCCGGGAAAGCGGCGATCAAGCCTTTCATCAGG
>DATCMP010000161.1:0-4016 GCA_036563365.1 Thermomicrobiales bacterium | reverse complement strand
CGCCGGGTTCCGGGCGCACTGGCGGCGCACGTCGCGCCCGGGGCCGGGCCGCCCGCCGCTCGCTCCGGGGACGGTCGCCCTGATCCGGCGGCTGGCGGCCGACAACCCACTCTGGGGCACCGAGCGCATCCGCGGCGAACTCCTGAAGCTGGGAGTGCCCGTCGCCAAGCGCACCATCCAAACCTCCCCGCGCGGTAACCGTTCCCTGCGCCCGCGCGGGCAGATGTGGGCGACCTTCCTGCCGGTTACCGACCAGCTGTTCCGGCCGCTCCATGCCTTCTTCGTCATCGCGCTTGAGTCGCGCCGGGTCGTGCATGTCGGCGTCACGCGCCATCCCACCGATGCCTGGGTTGCGCAGCAGCTGCGCGAGGCCACCCCGTTCGACCAGCGACCGCGCTACCTCGTCCGCGATCGCGATAGCAAGTACGGGCCGACCGTCGCCCGCGTCGCGGCAGCGAGCGGCATCACGGAACTGCAGACCGCCTACCGAGCACCGCGACAGAATGCCACGTGCGAGCGGTTCCTCGGCAGCGGCCGGTGGGAGTGCCTCGACCATATCCTGGTGCTGGACGAGGCCCACCTGCGGCACGTGCTCCGCGAATACGTGGCCTACTGCGACCAGGACCGGCCGCATCGGGGTCTCTGGCAGCACATCCCCGGCGATGCTACGGCATCCCCGGTGCGGGCGGGAGGGGCGGGCATCGTACGGGCGTTCCCGGTGCGCGGCGGCCTCCACCACGCATACCAGCGAGCCGCGTAGCACCGCTGGACAGGCGAAGCGGCCAGGACAGGCATGAGTGCCCTTGCCGCACCCCAATGCTCGGATCATCAGGAGAGCTAGGACAGCCCGGCATGACGCCCCAGTCCGCGATGGCGTCATCGCGCGACCTGCGCACGAGTCCCGTGCTACTCCCGGATGAATTCGGCGTCGACCGGGATCTGCAGCCCGGTTGCGATGCTGTTCGTTTTCGAGGCCGCGGCGACCACCGCGCGGAGTTCGGCGAGCATCGCGTCGGTCGCGCCCTGCTGTTTCGCCGCCGCCGTGTGTGAATGGATGCAATAAGAGCATCCGTTCACGGTCGACACCGCGATGTAGATCAACTCCTTGACCATGGCGTCCAGCGCGCCGGGCGCCATGACCTCTTTGAGTTCGGCCCAGGTGCGTTCCAGCTGCGCCGGGTCGTTCGCGACGACGCGCCAGAAGTTGTTGATGAAATCGGTTTGGCGCGTCTCGCGAATGTCCGCGAACACGCCGGCGACGCGTTCGGAAGCGTCGCGGTCGGCGACCATGGGGACCAGCGGAGGGTGCTGCACGATGCTATCTCCTGTGAACGTTATACCGGGCGCTGCGACGACATTTCGAGGCAGCGCCACCTGTCGCCGAGGTCCCGGCACGTATACTACCTGGGGCACCACCGTCCCCGCGTGCGTGCAGGGACGGCGCTGGCCAGCCGCCTCGATGGGTCGACGCCAGCATCGTCACCACGTACCCCCACATTGCCGGCTGTCGCTCACCAGGTGAAGCGTCTTGTGCAATGCGCCGACGTGCGTTCCGCCGACTGCGTACTTTCGCCCGACGGATCCGGCGACGCGTGACGGTCCACCGTAGGGCACGATCGCCACAGGCAGGCGCCGGGTTCCGCGGGCCGAACCGAGCATAACATAGGGGACGGATGGGCACCATAGCGACGGGACAAGGGGCCGGGTCGGTACGCGCTCGGGTAACGTCCTTCAGACGGGCTGGTGGCGAGAGCCGAACCCAGGTCGACTGTTGATTGCGGCGGTGAGGCGTTCCGTCGCCTCACCGACCATGCTGCGCGGGCAGCCAGGGTTGACCCGCATGTAGCCGTGGCCTTCGATGCCGAACCGCTGCCCCTTGCAGCCGAGGGCACGCGGCGATACCCCCCCTTGGGGGCGCGAGCCTGTCTGGTGACTGGGGTTCCCGGGGTGCTACCGCGTGATGCCGGCCATACCGTTCTTGATCCCCTCGGTCGCCCAGCGCGCCCAGGGCATCGTGAAGAACGTGAACCCCTTCTCCACGAAGAAATTGGGATCCATGTCGGGTGGGATGAAGTACATCCCCGGCACGACGCCGTGTCGCTTGCACGCCGCGGCGATGGTCTCCAACCCTTGCTGGTACGTGTCGGACTGATAGTCGAGCGGTACTCCCAGTTCGATGGAGAGATCGGACGGGCCGACCAGGAGGACATCGATCCCCGGCACGCTGAGGATCGCATCGATGTTCGCGATCGCCTGCTGCGTCTCGATCATCGGGGCGATCAAGAGCTCATTATTGACCGTGTCCATGTACTGGCGGTAGTCGTTCCCCGTCTCACCCCATTCGCCACGGACGCCCGCGTTGCTCCGCGCACCATCGGGGAAATATTTGCAGGCCCGCACCATCGCCCGGGCCTCGTCCGCGGTGTTGACCATCGGCACCACAATCCCCCGCGCCCCGGCGTCCAGGGCGAAGCAGATGAGATCGGCGCGGTTCGCGCTCACGCGGACGACCGGCGACGTCCGCTTGCCGCGCAGCGACGCGATCGCCGGGATCAACTGCTTGACCTCAACCGGTGAGTGCTGCGTATCAAACAACAGGAAGTCAAACCCGGCATCAGCGAGCATGACCATGTCGCCGGTCGCCGACCCCGCCGTCCCGATCACGGTCTTGCCCGATTTCACCAGATCTTTCACCGCGTTCATGTTGCTACGACCTCCATGAAGCTTCGGGTCCACGATCTTCCCGGGGGGTCGGCACGATCGCCCAACCTGAAGGCTGTTCCCACCCGGGCCTGCGCCACGCCGCGTTTGAGTCCGCGCATTCTACCAGACGGTGCCTCCCCCTCGCGAACACCATCCGCGGACGATCGCAGGCCGCCGTGCCGGCCGTTTACTCCGTCCGCGATGCTATCCTGGCAGGCTCTCTTGCGTCGTGCGGTGCTGTGGTACGCTCGCCCTTCGTTGCTAGCTGGATGGTGGGGGTAGGGGGCCGGCGATGAGCGGACGTGCCCGGAGTGCGGATCGGCGACGCAGAAGGACGGCCGCGATCGCCGCGGGTAACAACGCTTCCGTTGCCGTTGTCCTGGCGAGAAATCTCTGCAACACACTGATATACATGATGGAGCCCACCCAGGACTGGTACAGCGCGGAGTGGTTCTCCGTGATGGTGCCGCTGCCCGGTTGGCGACTCGGGTGTCGACCGAGCGCGTCCCTTATGGGGCCGATCCCGATTGCAGTGGGCGATGTACTCGCGTCGCACGCGGGACAGCGGTCGCTCGCGCAGGACGAAGGCGGGGCCCGGGCACTCGCGTCGTACGCGCCCGGGGAACCGCGCGCAGGTCGCGTTCGCCTGCGGCGCACGACCTGGTGTACGCGACACCCGGACCCCGCTTGCCGCAGGCACCGGCGCGAATTGAATGCCATACGTGCTGTCGCGGTCACCCCTCAGGAAGCGCGAACGCTCCTCGCATGCTGTGGCCTCGCGCAATCGCTGCGCCGCCCAGGCGTCGGTCGGCGGCCGCGTCGCGCCGACATGGACGACGCGGCGCGCGCCGAGCGCGACGATGCAATGCGCGAACAGCGGTCCGAAGCACCGGTCGGTGACCTGGGGGACGTCGCAGGCCCAGGTGTCCTTGGCGTGGTTGCGCAGGAAAGTCGCCCAGTCGGCCCGCGCGGGCTAGGACCGCGGCCGGCGCGCAGATGGATCTGGATAGAGCGCTTGGCCGCGTGGATGCCGAGCTTGCGCAGCGCCCCCGGGTGCGCTCCGCACCCCAGCGCGGGTTCTCGGTCGCCAGCTGCCGGTTCAGCGCGACGGCCGCCGCTCCCTGCGGCGGCCGTCGCGTGTGCTGGTCGTTTACTCCATCCAGGGCGATTCTGTAACAGTCCGGGCCGCCGAATGCCAGCTTGGGACACGGGTGGAGTAAACGGCCAACGCTCCTCTGTCCAGTCTGGCACATAGCGGTCGGTCCTGGGCGGGTGGTGTGTTCCTGGCGTGGCCTGCGGGGCCCCGGCCCCCC
>DATCMP010000159.1:0-3231 GCA_036563365.1 Thermomicrobiales bacterium | reverse complement strand
GTGTCACGCAATGGAATCTGGCGACGAACGGTACACACACTCGACCGGTGACGTTGTGATGTGGTGCATATCACCATCGAGAACGCGCGACGCCGTGGGGCTGGCCCTACGGCGTTTTCCGTTTCCGGGCCAACTATTTCCCCTCCCCCACCCAGCCCCCGCGATTCGCAACCGAAAATCATCGCCATTATCGACACAACAATCCCATCCCCCGGCGAGCTACCGTCGCCAGCCCCCTTCCCCGTCCAATTTTTTCTTATCCGAATGCCCAATTTTCCTTCAGCAGATTGATCAATCGACAGAGGTGGCACGATATTCGCGTATGCAACGACCTGAGGGGCTAACGATGTCGCAAGCATCGGAACCCGCAACGGGGCTGATACGGAGTCAGCCGAGGATTGCACATAGTGGAGGACAAAGATGGACCAGTCGAGGAACATCCAAGAGGGTATGCAGGTTTACGGGGCGAATGACCAGCTGCTCGGCACAGTCGAGCGGATTCATGGGAATGGCTTCGACGTTGCAGGGCAGCATTCTCCCCTTGATGTGATTGCGCGGGTCGCCAAGAATACCATCTATGTTCGCAGCGCTGGGATGGCCGAGACCGGTACGGCGGCGATGGCGACCGGCCAGACCGAGGGCGAGATCCGCGTCCCGGTGGCCGAGGAGCGCCTGACGGTCGGCAAGCGCGAGGTCGACCTGGGCGAGGTGGACATCCGCAAGACCGTCACCGAGGAGGAGCAGACCGCGTCCGTGACGCTGCGCCGCGACGAGGTCAACGTGCGCGAGGTCGACACCGCCGATCGCCCGCTGCGCGCCGGCGAGGATGCGTTCGAAGAAGGCACCATCCGCGTCCAGCTGCGCGGCGAGGAGGCGGTCGTCGCCAAGGAGGCGGTCGTCACCGGCGAGGTCGTGATCAACAAGGAGACCATCGCCCAGGAGCAGCAGGTCAGCGGCACGGTCCGTCGGCAGCACGTCGATGTCGAGCAGGCGTACCAGGAGGCCCGCACCGGCTTCCAGCAGGCGCACACCACCGCCGGCACCACCACCGGTCGCTCCTTCGAGCAGGCCGAGCCGAACTACCGCGCGGGTTTCACCGCCGCCCACGATGAGCGCTACACCGGCCGCGAGTTCGAGGATGTTGAGCCGGAGCTGCGTCAGACGCACGGGGCGGGCGGCGACAACTGGGAGCACTTGCGCCACGAAGTCCGCGAGGGCTGGAACCGGGCGCGGAACCGGTAGGGCGACACGTCAGGTGGAAGGTGAGTCGAAATGAGCCAGTATGCTGACCATGCCAGTATCATGCCCGGTATGCCGGTCTTCGATGCGATGGGCGCGTCCCTCGGACCGGTCGAGGCGATCGACACCGCGACCCTTCGCGTTCGAGGCCAGGATGTCCCGGTCAACCTGATCGCGCGCGTCGATACGACTGGTGTCCACCTCCACCTGGCGAGTGCAGGCGACGTGACCACGCGAGCGGAAGCGACTCGCGCGGAAGACGGTCGGATGGTCATCCCCCTGGTCGAGGAGCGCCTGGCCGTCGCCACGCGCGAGACCGATCTCGGCGAGATCATCCTCCGCAAGCGGGTGATCGAGGAGGAACGGATGATCCCGGTCGTCTTCCGGCGCGAAGAGGTCCAGATCGTCCGCCGCGAGCCCGGCCAGCCGCTGCCGCCTGAAGCCCTCGGCACCGGCGGTGCCGAGGTGACGCGCATCCCGATCCACGCCTGGGAGCCGGTCATCAGCAAGCAAACGTTCGTCTCGCGCGAAGTCGTCGTGGACAAAGGCCGCGTCGCCGAAGAGCGGCAGGTCACGGGGATGGTCCGGCGGCAGCAGGTTTCGGTGGAAGCGCGGTACGCCGACGCTCGCCAGGAACTGGAACAACACTTCGTCGCGGGCCAGTCCGCGACGGGCGGGGCGGGCGGGCCGCAGACCTTCGCCGACGCCGAACCGCACTATCGGACTGGCTTCGTTGCCGGCAGCGAGCCGCAGCACGGCGACCGCGACTTTGCCGCCGTCGAGCCCCAGATCCGCGCGTCCTACGGCGCGGACGCCGAGCAGACCGGCGATGGCTGGGCGCAACTGCGCGATAAGATCCAGGCCGGTTTCGAGGCGGCACGTCGCCGCACCTAACAAGACGAGCGCATCGTAGATTGCATAGAGCGAAGGAGTGGAAACCAAATGGTCGCAGCCGCAAATCAGGTAACAACCAACAGGCATACCGTTGTCGGCGTCTTCGATGGCCCGAATCACGCCGAGCAGGCGCTGAACGGCTTGAAGGCCGCCGGTTTCACCCCCGACCAGGTTTCGGTGGTGGCGCAGGACAAGCAGGACATGCAGCAGATGGCCGAGAACACCGACATGGCGGGCGAGGGCGCGGCCTCCGGCGCGGTTGCCGGCGGTGTCCTCGGCGGCCTGGCCGGTTTCCTCGTCGGCATCAGCGCGATGGTCATCCCCGGCATCGGCCCGATCGTCGGCACCGGGATCCTGGTCTCGACGCTGGCGGGCGCGGGGATCGGCGCGGCGGCCGGTGGCCTCGTCGGCGCGCTGATGGGCCAGGGCGTCCCCGAGGACGACGCGAAGGGCTACGAGGAGCATGTCCGCCAGGGCAGCATCCTCTTGACGGTCACCGCGCACTCGAACGAGCAGGAGCAGCAGGCGCGCGAGATCTTCAACGGCGTCAGCGGCGGCAGCGTTCGCAGCTACGGTCTGAATAGCTAACCGGCGGCGTATCCCTGAAGTAACGAACGAGCCCCGCGCATCGCGCGGGGCTCGTTTCGCGTCGCAAGCATTCCGCCACCCCTGGCCGGGTGGAACAAATACCTAGAGAATCATTCATCGCCTCGGGACGCTGCCGACGCCCGGTCACCCCCCTCGCTAGCAGGAAACCATTTCCGGGCGGCCTCGACCTAGCGGCGCGACGGGTCATTATCCGGCTAGCGGCGGCACCGCTATCGGCCTCTACCCCCCACCTCGTCCAAAATCACGATCGGGATCTCGCGGGTCGTCTTCCGCTGGTGCTCGACAAAAAACGGGAAGTCGGCGATCAGTCGCGCCCAAAGCCGCGCGCGTTCCTCCCCCGTGGCCGTCTGCGCCACCATCCGTCTGGCTTCCCCACCGAGGCGCACGGTGACGCGCGGATTGTCCCGCAAGTTGAGGTACCAGGCGGGGTGCTTCGCCGCCCCGAGCGCGGAGGCAACCACCAGCAAGCGTGTACCGTCCCGAGCATAG
>DATCMP010000049.1:0-1615 GCA_036563365.1 Thermomicrobiales bacterium | reverse complement strand
TATCGCGCGCGATGATACCGCTCATCGCACGCTGGCTCGGCGACTTTGCCGTGCAGCGTACCTTCGGCGGGATCCCTCGCGCGGTGACGATTGAGGAAGCCACGACCATCTACGAGCGCTGGACGGCCAGCAAGGAAGACTATTGGTTCGCCATCTACGAGCGGAATAGCGGACGACCGATCGGGCATACCGATCTCTTCGAACTCGATTGGCGTGCGCGTACCTGCACCTTCGGCATCCTGATCGGCGAGGCCGATGCGCGCGGCAAAGGCTACGGGACCGAAACGGCCAGCCTGATGCTCGACTACGCCTTCGCCGCGCTCGGGCTGCACAGCGTCATGTTGATGACCGACTCGTATAACCTGGCGGGGCAGGCGGCCTACCGCAAGGCGGGATTCCGCGAGTTCGGACGGCGTCGCCAGTGTTCGTTCCTCAACGGCCAACTCCTCGACATGGTCTACATGGAGTGCCTGGCGAGTGAGTTCACCAGCCCGGTACTGAGCACAGTCTTCGCCCCCGACATGCCGCGCTGATACGGCTACGGCAACCGCGACCGATGGGCCTCCTCGGTATCGAGGAGGCCCGTCGTGCCTCTACGGTCAGGGGTAGGTCCGCCCGGGCGCGGTGGCAAGTACGCGCCGGATGTCATCCGCGAAGAGCACCTCGCTGTCGTCCTGCGGGGCATAGCCGATCACCTTGCGGGCGTTGGCGAGGCTCCAGAAGGCCCTGGTGTTGTTCGAAATACCGTAGAAGATCTGCCAGGGGATCCCGTGCTCGTCGACGATCTGCTCGGTGTCGATCGACTTGACGACGAGTTGTTGGAGATCGCGGGCGCTCAGGTAGGCACCGAGATCGCGTCGATAGCCCTGCGTCTGCTCGGCGGTGAAGCTCGAAGCGTCGATCTCGCGAGGTGCGCCGATCCGTAGATGGACGTTCTCCAACACCCGCCCCGCGCCACCGCTGGCAAAGACGAACCCCATATGCTCGTAGCAGGCTTTGGCCCACCCGTACCAGTTATCCGACTTCGGGTAGGTGTCGGGGCGCACGACATCGAACGACCCGGCGTGGATCAGGTGCTCGTACCAATCGGCGGCGTGGTTCGAGGATGCCATCACGACCCGCCGCACCCCTTCTTCCTGCGCCAACTGGAAGACGCGATGCGCCAGATCGATGTTCGCGCGCTCCGCCTCGAAGGTATTCCCGGCGGCACTCGCCGCAGCTACGGTCGCGCCGCTCGTCGCTGTGCGCGGCTCGCTATGGAAGGCGAGATGGACCACGCTGTCCTGTCCCCGGAAAAACGGGCGTAACGTCTCGGGCTCGTCGCGCAGGAGATCGGCTAATTGCACCCCCTCGACGGTCGCACCGTCGCGCGTTGTATTGCGTACGTCGAGTAGGGTCAGGTCATATCGATCCCGCAAGCCGGGCAACAAACGCCCCGCGACATATCCGGTCGCGCCGGTAATCAATACCTTCCGCTGTGTCATACCCTCGCACCTCCTCCGCTTCGGCTTCACCACGACCACAGGTCTCAGGGTATCATAGTGGGCCGCGTAGCAAAGGGTACGCCGAGGGTCAGCAGGGGCTTACAGGGGTACTTGAGTGAAATGTTCCACGA
>DATCMP010000047.1:0-13815 GCA_036563365.1 Thermomicrobiales bacterium | reverse complement strand
TCATGGCTGAGGTCTCTCGTACAATAACGCCGATTCAAGGGGGCACCGAGCCAGCCGCTGGCAGATCAGCAACCCCGCCGCGCCTGTTCGCCTATCACGCCTATGGCTTGACGCTCCACGCGCAGCTGCCCTTACCGGAATTACGGCCTGCGACCGAGCAGTCTGTGCCGGATATCGTGATCCATCTCGGCACGCCCGACGCGATATCGCCAGCCTGGCGCGGCCCTGGCGCACATTTTGATGACCCGCTGCGCGAGGTCGCCCTGGTCTACACGGAGGGGGGCAGTTTCTTCATCCGGGGGGGACGCGAGGTTATCGTGGTGCCGATGCCAGGACAAGATGAGGCGGCCATCCGGCTCAACTTGCTCGGGGTGGCGCTGGCGGTGGCGCAGCATCAGCGGGGCAGGCTGGTGCTGCATGGGAGCGTCGTGGCGGCGGATGGGCGGGCGGTCGCGTTCCTGGGCGGCTCGGGCTGGGGGAAATCGACCCTCGCCGCATCGCTGCATAACGCGGGCTATCCGCTCATCGCCGACGACCTCGTTTCGCTGGAATTTGTCGATGGGGTGGCCCTGGCCCACCCGGCCTACCCGCAGCAGAAACTCTGGCCGGATACGGCGACGGCGCTCGGCACCGATCCCGCCACCCTCCCGCCGCTGGTCGCCACCGCGACGAAGCGTGCGTTGCGCCTCGGCGGGCCGTTCCCCAGGGCGCCGTTGCCGTTGCGGCGACTCTATGTCCTGGCAGAGGCCGCGACGCCCGCCCTGATCCCCCTGGCCGGGCCGACCGCGCTGGCGGAGTGCGTGCGCCACAGCTTCTGCGTCGGCCTGTTGTCGCGCTCCGGCGACGCGGCACATTTCCGCCAGTGTGCCGACCTCCTCCGGCAAGTCGCGGTGGCGCGATTGGAGCGCCCGAAAGAGTTCGCGACCCTCCCGGTGGTGCGGCGGTTGATCGAGGCCGATCTCGCGGCGATCGGCGAGGGCTGAACGATCGTCGCCGTTCCTGGCGGTGCCGTTTGCCCGTGCCAGCCACGCTGTTGCAATCGATCTGGCCGCGGGTGTAGACTTCGGGCGGCCCGTCGGCCAGCTTTGCTACTCGCATCGTTGATGGCGTTTTGTCTCGTAAGAGGGGGTAGTGACGGTGGTAAAGCAGCCCTATACCCGGCCAACGTTGAAGATTCACGGGGATGTCGCCACGCTGACGGGCGGCATTGGCAAGCTGTCGGCCTATCTCGCGGCGGATTTGCGGAAATAGCGGGATTTGGCCCGGTGCCGATGCTCCTCGTCGCCTGGTGCTATGTATGATGGGTGGTGCGGTTGCCCGCGCGTCCGACTGCTGGCTCCCGCGCAGGTATTGTCGCCTTGGCTACTGAGCAGCGCTTCGCGTACCGTGCCTACGGTTTGACCATCCATTCGTGGCTGCCGCTGCCCGAACTCTTCCCCGCGCCCGCTGACTCGACCCCCGATCTGGTCTTCTCCCGTGTTGAGCCCGCCGCCATCCCATCGGCCTGGCGCACGTTCGGCGCGCACTTCGACGACCCGCTGCACGAGGTCGCCCTGAGTTACGGCGACGGGGGGAGTTTTGTCGTCCGGGCGGGGCGCGAGATCGCCGTTGTCGTGGAGCCGGGGCGAGACGAAGCCGCGATTCGGCTCAATTTGCTCGGGGTAGCGCTGGCGGTGGCCCAACACCAACGGGGGCGGTTGGTGCTGCACGGCAGCGCCATCCTGGTGAACGGGAAGGTGCTCGTTTTCCTCGGGGGGGCGGGCTGGGGCAAATCGACCCTCGCCGCGTCGTTGCACGCCGCGGGCTTCCCGCTGATCGCCGACGACCTCGCCGCCCTGGAGTTCGTCGCTGGGGTGGCCCTGGTGCAGCCGGCCTTCCCGCAGCAGAAACTCTGGCCGGATACGATCTCCGCGCTGGGCGCTGATCCGCTCGCGCTGCCCCCGGTGACGGCGAGCGCGACGAAGCGCAACCGCCGCCTCGACGGCCCCTTCGCGACGCGGGCGCTACCGCTAGACCGTCTGTATGTCCTGGCGGACGGCGCGAAGCCCGCGCTGGCCCCGTTGTCCGGCTCTGACGCGCTGGCGGAGTGCGTGCGCCACAGCTTTTGCGCGGGGCTCCTGGCGCGATCCGGCGATGTCACCCATTTCCGACACTGCGCCGACGCGATCCGGCAGGCTCCGGTCGCGCGTCTGGAGCGCCCGCAGGATTTCGCGGCGCTTCCCCTCGTGCGACAACTCATCCTGGATGATCTCGCGGTGCCGCATGGTCGCTGACCCGCTGCCGCCCCACCGCCGATTGTTACTCGCCTGTGCCAGCCCCGCACCCGATCCGCTGGCGATCGCGGCTATCGTCCCGGCGGTCACCGATTGGGAGGCGGTGGCGCGGGAAGCCCAGGGGCATGGCCTCTTGCCGCTGGTCTACGAAGGGGTGCGCGGCGTAGCGGGCGTGCCAGTCGGCGCGTTGCGCCTCCTCCGCGCCCGATTTGAAGAGAACGGTCGCGAGATCCTACGCCTGACCGGCGAACTGCGGCGGCTGCTCGACGCCTTCGCGATAGCAGCGATCCCGGTGCTCCCCTATAAAGGCCCGACCCTCGCGCTGATCGCCTACGGCTCCCTCGCCCGGCGGCAATTCCGCGATCTGGATATGCTGGTCCGGCCGCAGGATGTCGAGCGGGCTATCGCCACGCTGATCGCCAACGGCTATCACCCCACGCGCGAGTTTTCGCCGGCGCAGTGGCTGCTCTATCGCCGTGCCCAGTGCGAACTCGCCTTTCTCGGCGAGAACGGCGTCGTGGTCGAACTACACTGGGCGCTCTTCCCGCGCTATTACGCCTTCTCGCCCGATCTGGCGGCGCTCTGGTCGCGGTTGCGACCGGTGTCGGTCGGGGGGCGCGCCGTGCCGACCCTTGCGCCGGAAGATTTATTCCTCTTCCTCTGCGCGCATGGGGCGAAACACGATTGGCGACGCCTCGAATGGATCGCGAATCTCGCCGCGCTGATCGCCCGCACGCCGACCCTCGACTGGGCGGCCATCGAAGGTGAGGCGCGGCGTCTCGGTGGCCTGCGGTTCCTCCACCTCGGCGCGCTGCTGACCGGCGAATGGCTGGCCGCGCCCGTCCCCGCGTGGCTGCTGGCGCAGGCGGGGGCCGATCGCGGCGCGCGGGCGCTGGCGGCGCAGGTGCGCCACACCTTCGGCGCGCCGGAGACCGCCGAGACACCGGATGACGAGCAGCAGTGGCATCCGCTCCATCTGCGCGTGCGGGAACGGCGGCGCGATCGGCTGCGGTATGCGTGGTTCTGGGTTGTCGCGCCGACGGTCCTCGATTTCGCGGTGGTGCGCCTGCCGTTACCGCTCTGGCCGCTCTATTACCTCATCCGCCCGTTGCGCCTCCTCGCGCGCCTCGGGAATCTGAACGGCGAATCTGTGCAGCGTTGAGCAACGCCGATCACGACCCGGCCCCCGCGCGATCGGATCGCGCGGGGGCCGGGTTTGCGTTGTAGCGGCTGGCGTGCCCTTACCCCTCCCTTTGCAACGCGGCGAGCGGCGAGTCGTCGATCGTCAGGGGCAGATCGACGCGCCCGCGACGGCGGCTCGACTCGTAGGTGGCGAAGCTCAGTTCGGTGGCGCGCAGGGCGCGGCGGCCGGAGAGTTCCGGTTCCCGCCCGGAGCGTAGGGCGCCGATCAGGTCGAGGACGCCGAGTGGCACCACATCGAGGTCAGAGCGGTTGTCGGGGAGGTCGATCGTCGTCCAGTCCGATTGCTCGCGGTTCCAGAGGCGCAGCAAGGGGCCATCATCGACCGCGACCTCGATGATCCCCGCCGCGCCGATCAGGCGGTTCTGCGAGGGCCAGCCGTGATCCGGCCCGGTGACGACGAGGCCGTGGACGCCGTTGGCGAACTTGATGTGGCTCAGCCCCTGTCCTTCGAGCGGGATCCCGAAGACCGTGCGCCCGGCGCGAAGATCGATCTGCCCCAGCACCCACTCGGCGGGCGTCTCGTCATTATAGAAATGGCACATGTCGAACCAGTGCGTCCCCCAATCGAAGAGGTCGATGCAGCGCATCTCCAGCCGCTGAAGGGGGCCGATCGCGCCGTCGCGCAGGAGTTCGCGCGCCCGCCGAAATGGTGCCGCGAAACGACGCTGGTGGTTGAAGGTCAGTTGCGCGCCGTGCGCCTCGCAGACCTCGACCATCCGGCGCGCCTCCCCACAGGTCGGGGCCATCGGTTTCTCGCAGTGGATGGCGCGGACGCCCGCCTCCGCCGCCGCGATGGTCATCTCCGCGTTCAACTGCGGCCAGGTGCAGATGCTGACGATGTCGAGGTGTTCGCGGGCCAGCATCTCGCGGTAGTCGGTGTAGATCCGGTCGCCGCCGTGCTCCTGTTGGAAGGCGCGGACGTTCTCCGCGTTCAGATCGGCCAGGGCGACGATCGCACAATCAGTAGCCGCCGCGTAGCCGCGCGCGTGCCAGTGCGACATCCCGAAGCCGGTCGCGCCCGCCGTCTGGCGCGGTCGCCCGCAGCCGATGATCCCGACCCGCAAGGTGCTCATCGTTCCCCCCTCACAAACCCAGGCTGCGGAGATAGGCGTAGCTGATCGTCGCGCTCTCTCGCGCGGTCGGCAACATCGTGCGGTCGGTCTCGGCGATCGGCCAGCCGGTGAAGTCGGCGTCGCGGAGGATTTGCAGGATCGCCGGGAAATCGACGTCGCCCTGGCCGAGTTCCGCGAAAACGCCGTGCTCGACGAACTCGCGGTACGGCCAGCCCGCCGCCTTGCCCCGCGCGATCACGTCGGCGTGGCAGTCTTTGAGGTGGACCATCTTGATCCGCGCGGCGTAATCGCGGCAGAAGGCGACCGGGTCATCGCCCGCCCAGGCGAAGTGGCCGGTGTCGGGGCCGACGAAGACGTGCGTGGGATCCGGTCTGGGAGAGTAAGTTGTCCATCTCCGCGCGCGTCTCCACGATCGTGCCGACGTGGTTGTGGAAGCAGGCCCGCACCCCCTCTTCGAGCGTGACAGCGCCGATCTGGTCGATCAGGGCGGCGTAGCGGGCGAACTCGGCCTCCGGCAGCGCATCCTCGGCGGTGATCTGGCCCGCGAGTTGGCGGCGGGTCTTGCCGCGCGGCGTCACCCATTCCCAGCCGCCGCCCGCGATATAGACCTCCGTGCAGCCGACCGCGCGCATCGCGCTGGCGTGGCGGCGAGCGTCGTCGAGGACGACGGCGGGCGCGACCTCCGGCCGATAGGTCGCGCCGAAATAGCCCGGCGCGGGCTTGAGGCCGTAGCGCGCGTAGCGGGCGACCATCTCGGCCGGTGTCTCGTCCGGGCGCACGCTCGCCGGCGCGCCCGCGTAGCCGATCTCGCCGATGTCGCGCAGGGCGACCTCGTCCTGGCCCGGCTCCGCGCCCGGCATCATCGTCCAGGTGATCTGGCCGCAGCCGATCGGTAGTGTCGCCATTGGCTTTCCCTCCACACCGTCAGAATACGTTGCCCACCCTTATTGTCGCCACCACCATCTGATACCCGCGTGCGGGTGCCGACGGTGATTACGGCGTGCGGCATATTCGCGCGTTGTGGGTGGGGCGTCAATCGGGTAGGGCGGGGACGAGGGAGGGCCGGGAGGGGGGAGAGGTGGTGGTAAGCATCTATTGGTGAGGCGGAGGACCGGGGATTGATGGCGGCGCAGGCTAAGTGGGCCACCTCCCAGCCCCCCCTGCTAACCCACTCCTGAACCCGATCATCGCCCAACCCGTAAAATAACCACGCCTTAACCGTGCTCGCACCACATACCCCGACCATCACACCGCCGACAGGAGCCTACCCAATGCCACCGACCGCTTCCGCCGCCCCCACGACCCAGGAGGCCGCAGAAGTCGCCCGCCTCACCGCCACGCTGACCACCCTCGGCCTGCGCCTGCGCCCGGACGACCGCTGGCACGCCGTTGAACTCGCGATGGTGGCGGAGGCGCTGGCCGATCTGCTGCGCGCCGCCCGCTGGTCCCCCGCCGCCTGCCTGGCCGCGCTCGGCGGGCCGATCACCATCCTGCGCGACCGCTCCGGGCCGATCACGACCGACGCGGCGGGGACGCGCTATCCCGTCCTCGGCCTCTACGACACCGCGGGTCGCCTCCTGACCGTCAACGATTGGAGTTTCGATGCGCGGGTCGGGGGCGAGGCGAATGGGCGGCGCATCCTCCTGCACGAGCTCGCCCACGCCTGGGACCATCGCGCGTCACACCTCCTCTCGCTCGGGATCGGCTGGCTCCCCGGCCCGCGCGCCTCCGGGTACGCCCGCAGCAGCCGCTTCGAGGATTGGGCCGAGGCGGTGATGGGCGCGGTCTACGGGGCCGACCCCGGCCACGAGGCGTTCGAGCGGACCGCCAACGGGCGACCGTCGTGGCGTCTGCGCTACGTCCGCTGGGCCTTCGCGCGCTATCGGCGGGCGCGGTGACAGACGCGCCCCGTGATCCGTATTACCCCAAGAGCGCGTAGTATCATCACGCGGGCCGATACACGGACACGAGCGGTGACGAAACAAACAGTCGTGGGAGAAGAAGGGGCGATGCAGACCAGAGTACGCATGTTGCGACCGTTCACGCTGGCATTAGCGCTGGCGATCCTGCTCGGCGGGGGACTCTTCCTCCGTCCCGAGGCGACCACCACGGCACAGGCGCAAACCGCGGCGGCGACCGTTGATGTCGCGATCCGCAACTTCGCCTATGCGCCGAACCCGCTCGTCGTGGTGGTCGGCACCACCGTCCGCTGGACCAATTACGACGCCGTCGGGCACGATGTCACCGGTGATGGCGACTTCGCGCCGGTCAAATCGCCGCTGATCGGGCGCAATCAGACCTACGAATACACCTTCACCAAGGCGGGCACCTATCGCTACCATTGCTCACCCCACCCGTTCATGATGGCCGAGGTGCAGGTCACCGAGGGCGGCGGCGCGCCTGCGGACAGCCAGACCTTCCCCGAGACCGGCAAGACGGTGAAGGGCGCATTCCTGGCCTATTGGCGCGGACACGGGCTCGATTTCGGCGAGGCGGGGATCACCTACCGCGAGAGCCTGGGCCTCTTCGGCCTCCCGATCTCCGATGAGATCCAGGAGAGGATCGGCGAGGGGACCTACACGGTGCAATACTTCGAGCGCGCCCGCCTCGAATACCACCCCGAGGTGACCGACCCGCAATATCAGGTGCAGCTCGGCCAGTTCGGGCGCACCCTGCACCCCGCTGATCCGCCCGTGGCGCAGAAGCCCGGCGCGAACTTCTTCCCGGAGACCGGCCACAATGTCGAGGGCCGTTTCCTCGAATACTGGACGCAGAACGGCGGCCTGGCGATCTTCGGCTTCCCGCTCAGCGAGCCGTTCCAGGAGCAGCTCGGCGACGGCAAGACCTACACCGTGCAGTATTTCGAGCGCGCCCGCTTCGAGGCGCACCCCGAAGCCGCCGCCCCCTACGATGTCCAACTCGGCCAGTTCGGGCGGCAGATCTACGCGAAGTAGGGGCAGAGCAAGGCGCTGGGGTGCAGGGAGCATGACCCAGCACCCCAGCGTGTTGCTGCTCTCGGCCAACCCGGCACTGAAGTACCGGCTAAGGGCCTGCGGCCACAATGCCCTTCAGGGGTATCTTGTGGCCGCAGCACTTAGCGCCGATTTTAATCGGTGGCCCCGGCGCTGGCGGTGCTATCCCCCATTGCAATCGCGCACCCTGCTTATCCCCTCACACCCGCCATGCCTCTCCCAGCCGCACCACCGCATAACGATCCGCATCCATCCTCACTCCCGCTCCTCCTCTCGTTCTCTCTCTGTGCGCTCTGTGCGCTCTGTGGTTAAATTCTCGCCGCCCCCCCTCCTGTTCTTCTCTGCGTCTCTGCGGTGATCGTCCCCCCAGCCCTTCTGCGCTAAGATACGCCGCAACAGACCACCAGCAATGGGGCATCACAACGAGAGGGGGGAGCGCGATGACCGAACAACCGGCGTGGCAGGAACTCACCGCCGCGATCCGAGAGGCCGAAGGGGGTGGCGGTATCGTCGGGGTCGCCGTGCGCGATCAGCGCGGCGCAACGTTCGCGCATAACGGCACGCGACCCTTCCGCGCGGCCAGCACCGTTAAGGTGCCGCTGATGGTCGAACTCCTGCGCCAGATCGAGGAAGGAGCCTTCGCGCTCGATGACCTCCACACCCTCACGAGCGCCGACAAGACGCCGGGCAGCGGTGTCCTGCTGGAGTTGCACCACGGCTTGCCCCTGACCTATCGCGACCTGACCTACCTGATGATCAGCATCAGCGACAACACCGCCACCAACATCCTGATCGACCGCGCCGGGATGGACGCGGTCAACGCGACGATGCGGGAACTCGGCATGGCCGACTCGACCCTCGGGCGGAAGATGCGCGGCCGCCCGGCGCAGGAGGGCGAGGCGGAGAACTGGGCCACCCCCGACGACTATCTCACCATCCTCACGGTGATCCTTGATGAGGGCACGATCTCCGCCGCGTCCGCGGCCTTCATGCGGACGATGCTCGAAAAGCAGCAGAACGCGCGCCGGATCGCGCGCTACCTGCCGACCGGCCCGGGGATCGCCTGGGGCTCGAAGACCGGCTCGATCACCGGCGTCGCCAACGATGTCGGCTTCGTCAGCACCCCGCGCGGCACCCTGCTCCTCAGCATCTTCACCGAAGACTTGCCCGACCCCCACGTCGCCGAGCGCGCGATCGGCCTGATCAGCCGCGCCGCCATGCTCGACACCGGGATCGTCGAGCCGCTACCAGCGCTCTGAGCAACCTCGGCATAGATATAGCGGTGGGATAGTGGTTGGCGGCGTCAACCGCCCGCCATCACTGGGGCGTAGTATGATGTTTGGCACGGCGGTGCGCCTCTCCGGGTCATCACGCCGTAGCAGACTCGCGGGTGTTGACCGGGTGGTTGACCTGATGGAGGAGTAACGCGATGGTATTGGAAAACACGACCGGGCAGCGTGTCGCGCCCGACCGCAATCTGGCACTCGAACTGGTGCGCGTCACCGAGACGGCGGCCCTCGCCGCCTCCCAATGGGTCGGGCGCGGCGACAAGATCGCGGCCGATGGCGCGGCGGTCTCGGCGATGCGCCACGTCCTCGGCAGCATCGAGATGGACGGCGTCGTGGTGATCGGCGAGGGGGAGAAAGACGAAGCCCCGATGCTCTACGTCGGCGAGGAGGTCGGCAACGGTCGCCCGCCCCAGGTGGACATCGCCGTGGACCCGATCGACGGCACCACGCTGACCTCGCGCGGGATGCCGAACGCCATCGCGGTCGTCGCCCTGGCCGAGCGCGGCACCCTCTACAGCGCCCCGCCGGGGATCTATTACATGGAGAAGATCGCGGTCGGGCCGGAAGCGGCGAACGCGATCGACATCACCAAGAGTATCACCGAGAATCTCCACGCCGTTGCCAAGGCCAAAGGGATGCAGGTCCGCGATCTGACCGCGATCATCCTCGATCGCCCGCGCCACAACGACATCGTGCAGGAGGTGCGCGACACGGGCGCGCGGATCAAGTTCATCACCGATGGCGACGTGGCCGGGGCGATGCAGGCGGCGCGCGGCCACGGCGGCGATATCCTGCTCGGCATCGGCGGCGCGCCGGAAGCGGTCATCGCCGCCTGCGCCGTCAGTTGCCTCGGGGGCGCGATGCAGTGTCGCCTCTGGGCGCGCAACGACGAAGAACGCGCGGCGGCGGTCGCCAACGGCGTCGATTTCGACCAGATCCTCCAGATCAAAGACCTGGCGCGCGGCGACGATCTTTTCTTCTCGGCCACCGGGATTACCGATGGCGAGTTGCTGGAAGGGGTTAAGATCACCGGCAACCACGCCGACACCCAATCGCTGGTGATGCGCTCGCGCTCCGGGACGATCCGGCGGATCGATTCGCGCCACCGCCTCGACTGGATCCGGCAATTCGTCCAGATCATGGCCGATTAACGTCGCGGCAGCGGTCAGGGCCGGTGGCGGGCAAACCGACGCCCGCCACCGGCACCATCTCCGCCAGGAAATAGCGTCCCTTGCCCGCCTGTTTCGCCGCGTACGATGCATTGCGAGTCCACCAATCACCCAATCGACCACCCCTTCGGCAGACCAGCGCCGGATACCGATACCCGCCCCCTGCCCATCAGCGCCCCGAGCGCCACGTCCGGGATGCAGCGCTCGGGGCGCTGATGGGTGGTATGCGGTGCCGCCTCGGCCCCGCGGTGTTCGAGAAACGACCCGACCCGCCGCCCGATCGTGAGGGGCATCACCCGCACCCCTCATCGGGCGGCGACTCCTCGCTCGGGGCAATCAGGACACGCCACCTTTCGGCTCGCTGATCGTGCGCCCCTCGCTGATCGAGTCCATGACGAACCGGGCGCGGGCAGCCCCCTCCCGGGGGTGGTGCGCTCAGCCCCCGGCGCGCACCCCGACGCGGCGAGCGCATCGTCGGTCCGGGCGTGCGGCCGACGATCGCGCAGAGCAACAGCAGGGTGCCGCCCCCATCCCATCCTGGGATGGGGCATACATCGGGGGGCATGGAAGGATCCCACCCACTTGTCGCGGCGCGTTGACAGGGGAGGGAAAACGGTGGTATTCTCGCGAACGTACACAAGACTATCCGCGTACGTTCGTGCTCGGGCTAGCGGGCGCGTCCGGGTCGCACAACGGAGATGGCGAAGAAGGGACACGGCGCTTGGATCGGTGGGACAAGGACAACAGCCGCCAAGCGACCGCGCTCCGCGAGCCGGAACTCGCCGCGCCGACGCCGACCGCGCCGGAGGCCGGGCGCGCCACCCCGCGCACATTTGAACACGGCGGGCATGGCGGTCTGCGCGTCGGGCGACGGGGGCGACGTGGCGCGAAGCCGCCCCGCGCCCCGCTCGTCCTGGCTCGTCTGCTGCCGCATCTGCTCGTCCTGCTGATCGTCGGGGCGGTCGTGGCGGGCGAAGGATTCTGGGATCCGGCCCTCCGCACCGGACGCCAGTTCGAGTCCGGCACCACCGTCGATCTCAGCGTGCCGCTGAACGTCGGCAGCCTGCCGGGCGCGCCCGCCGCCCCCCCGGAGCGCGAGCCCGGTACCGGCTACTTCACGCGCCCGCCCCTCGCGGTCACCACCCTCCAGCTCCGCGTCGCCACCTACGAGACGCGCGCGAACGAAACCCCGACCCAGGTCGCCGGTCGTTTCGGCCTCAAGCCGACCACGATCCTCTGGGCGAACGGCCTGCAAGACCCCTTGAAGCCGCTCCCCGCCGGGACCAAGCTGCGCGTGCCACCCGCCGATGGGATGCTCCATCAGGTGCAGGGGAACGACACCCTGGCCGCGATCGCCGCGAAGTACAAGGTTGAGACGACCGCGATCACCGGCTACCGCGCGAACAACGTGGGCGGGCCGGACGATCTGGTGCCGAATAGCTATCTGCTGGTCGTCGGCGGGCAGATCCCGACGCGCGAACGGATCGAGCAGTATGTCGTGGCGAACGGCGACACCCTCTGGTCGATCGCCGAGCGCTTCGGGCTCAAGCCGAGCACGATCGTCTGGGCCAACAGCCTGACGAACGCCGATGTGCTGGCGATCGGCCAGCCGCTGATCATCCCGCCGATCAACGGCGTGATCCACCGCATCGGCGCGGGGGAGACCCTCGACACGGTCGCCGAGCGGTACGGCGTGAAACCGGCCGAGATCGCCGCCTTCGCCCCGAACGGCCTTGGCGGGGCGAGCCCGCTCGTCCCCGGTCAGGACATCATCGTCCCGGGTGGCACCCCGCCCGCGCCGACCCCGCCGATCCTCGCGGAGTCGCCGCCCGCCGCCGATCCGGCCCCGGCGGCAGCCTCGGCGGCACCCGCGTCGGCGGCCGCGACGAGCGGCACCACCGCCGTCGGCTCGTTCATCTGGCCGGCGACCGGTGCGTTGACGACCTATTTCGGGGAGAACCCGGCCTATTACGGGCCGGGTGGCCACAACGGCCTCGACATCGCCAATAGCCTGGGGACGCCGCTGCTCGCCGCCGACGGCGGGGTGGTGATCTACGCCGCCTGGAAGGGTGGCCTCGGGAACGCGGTCGGGATCGACCACGAGAACGGTTTCGTCACCTGGTACGGCCACGCCTCCTCGTTCGCGACCAGCGTCGGGCAGCGCGTCTCGCGCGGCCAGGTCGTCGCCTACATGGGCTCCACCGGCAACTCGACCGGCTCGCACATCCATTTCATCATCGTCCGTAACGACGTCTACGTCGATCCCCTCGGCTACCTCCCGCGCTGATAGCCGCGCCCCGGCCATCGCCCGGAGCATCCCGGCGACGCGCCAGCGCGTATACCGGTGTAGGCACAGCGGCTTTTTGCCCGTCACCACCCCGTTCGATACCAACCGCGTACTCCCGTTAGCCGAACGGTTGGACCGGGTTAGTACCGTTAGGGGATAGGGGAAAGACGGCACCGGAAGTACCCTGATACCATAGCGGAATACCCTCACCGCCAATGGTTGGTCGTGGGGGGCTGAAAACGAATGGTCGGGCGGCGCGGTACTTTCCCGCGCCGTGATGCAGAAGACAGAGGGTGCCGGTGGAATGGGGAGGATTGCTGCGAAAGGTGCGGGCGCAGGATAGCGCCGAGCAGGGCGCGAACACGCCCCGCAAGGACGCCACGCCTGACGCGAACAACCCGCCAGCGGACCCGGCCCTGGTGGTGACGCAGAAGCCCGCGACCGGGCCGCTGATCCAGCGGCGAGCCTGGGCGAGCGGCGCCTTCCTCGCCGCCGCCGCGCGCCTCGTGGCGCGGGGCGAGGAGACCACCTATACCCTGCGGCGGGTCGTCGAGTGGGCGACCGCCGCCACCGGTGCCCAGCGCGCCATCCTCTGGGCGATCGAGGGCGACACCGATCAGCCCTTGACGATCCTCGCCTGGGCCGCGAACGACGGCTGGCGGCCCGGCGACGCCCCGGCCCCGCGCCTGAACGGCTCACCGGCCCTGCTCCGCGCGGTCCGCACCCCCGAGACGATCCTGGTCGATCTCAGCCGACCGCTGGAGCAGGCGGTCGGGTGGGACGCGCTGATCGGGGTCGAGCCGATTGCCCTCTGCGCCGCGATCAGCGGCGGCGAGGCGCGCGGGATCCTGGCCGTGGGCGGGATCGCGGCGGGCGCGGGGACGACCACATTCGGCGAGGATGCCCGCACGGCGCTCGGTGCCTGCGCGGCGCTGGCGGCGATCGTCTTCGAGCGCCGCCGTGAGGAGGATGAGGCGCACGAGGCGGCCCAAGCCCAGAGCGCCGAGGCCGCCCCCCTGGCGACGGTCGAGACTGTCCCGGAGGAGCCCGCCTCGCCCTCCGCCGATGATCCGTTCCTGAATCTCCCCGATCGCCAGGCGATGCTGCTGCGCTTAACCGAGGAGATCGGGCGCGCGCGGCGCTTCGGCCACCCGCTCACCCTGCTCACCCTCGATGTGGACCGGACCGAGGAATGGATCGCCCAGGCGGGGAAGGGCGCGGTCGCGCCGTTGCTCGCCCACCTGGTCGGGATCATCCAGGAGTCGGTGCGCGATGTCGATCTGATCGGGCGCGGCGGCGACGACGAGTTCATCCTGATCCTGCCGGTGAGCGAGGCGGACGACGCGCTGCGGGTCGGCGAACGGATCCGCACGATCCTCGCGCAGCGCCAGCCCGAAGGGGTCGAGCACGCGGGGAATCTGCGCCTGACGATCAGCGGCGGCGTGGTCAGCTACCCCGACGACGGCACCAACCCGGAGGAATTGCTCTACGCCGCCGAGCGTACCAGCCTTTACGCCAAGCGGATGGGGCGCGATCAGATTCGGATGCG
>DATCMP010000021.1:0-2037 GCA_036563365.1 Thermomicrobiales bacterium | reverse complement strand
CGCCGCGCCGAAATGATTGGTCTGCCCGAGGGACACGAAGCCGACGCCCGCCTCACGCGCCTTCTTGATCGCCAGGTCCATCGCGAACTCGGCGTTGGAGAGACCGAAACCGTTGCGGCCATCGACACGCGCGGTCGCCGCGGTCTCGTGCGCGACCGTCGGCGTGGCGCGCACATCGATCTGCCCGGCCCGGATCGCCGCGATGTAGCCCGGTAAGCGAGGAACGCCGTGCGAGTCGATCCCGCGAATATCGGCATCGACCAGGATCCGCGCGTTGGTCGCGGCCAAATCTGCCGGCATCCCGACCGCCTCGAAAACCCCCGCCACAAATGCGGTCAGCCGATCCCCGTCGTAGCGCGTGCGTGCAGCCTTCCCGTCTTCACCGACCATCGTCGCCCCCCCTCTCAACCACTCGCAACACCATCGATCAAGACGCCATCGCAGGACACGCGAGCGGCAACGGCGATGCGCGAGACGTCTGATAGCCGCGGCATCGTAGCGGGCGGTGCGACAGGATGCAAGTTCGCTGGCCCGACTGCGGTTTATGGGGCCAGCAGGCCCGCGCAAGGATCATCCTCCGCCAGATCGCCTACCGGCCCTCGATCCTCGACGAGCGGAGCCCCTTCGTCGAGTAGGAGTAATCGGCGGCGGGGCTGTCCGGCAGCGGCATCGGCTCAGGGCCGCGCGGGGCCGCTCGGACGTAGCTGCCCGGACGAGCGCCGTCCTCAGCAAGCAAGCGATAGCCCAAATTCATGGCGGCGATCCGATTATGCCGGAAGTCGGGGTTCAAGAGAAAAAAGAGGGCTCGGGAGAGCCGCGGTTGCCAGTCCCATCCCGTCGCACGGTCGAGCAGCGCGAGCAGCACGCTGCCATAGCGCGGCTCCGGGCGGTTCAGGATAAAGGCACCGCGCACCAGTCTCGCCGCAAGCGGCAGATCATCCGCCCGCACCGCCCGCACCGCGAGGTTAACGAGGCTGCGTGCCAGCAAGTGCCGACGCCCACGCCTCCCCAACGTCCGCCCGCCGCCCGCTTCCAGGTGTTTGCAGAGCGCGCCGAAGCCCTCGATATTCAGCGCGATCGTCGTCTGGACCGTCTTCGAGTTGCGATGCAGCCGATAGGTAGCGATCCGTCTCGGGTTATACAGGAACGTGGTGACCAGACTGCAACGCAACCAGTAATCGCGGTCCATCGCAAACCCGAACGAGAGATCGAGCGGCCCAATACGCTCGACGATCGCGCGCCTGATGAAGACGGTCGGCTGCATGATGTAGTTCACCCGCAGCAGATCGCCGTAGGAGAACGATCGCGTGAGGTACGGCGCGAGTTCCGCGCCGGTCTCGTCGGTGAAGACCCCATCGCCGTAGACCAGCCCCGCTTCGGGCGCTCGCAATAGCGCCTCGACCTGTGCGCGCACCGCGCCGCGATCCACGAAACAGTCATCGCTGTTGAGCCACGAGAAAATCTCGCCCCGACAATGGTGCAACCTTGATTGATCGCGTCGGCCTGGCCCGCATCCGGCGCGCTCACTCAGTGAAAGCGGGCATCGATCTCGTATTCGCGCAGGATCGCCACGGTGCCGTCGGTGCTCCCGCCATCGATGACCCAGTACTCCAGTCGGGGATAATCCTGGTTGAGGACGCTCTCGATCGTCTCGCGGATGAAACCGGCCTGGTTATACGACGGCGTGACGATGATCACCAGAGGAAACGCCGCTTTTCCGATGGAATCCTGCGCCTTACCGGTCATCGTTCCCTTCGCGTCGCCATTGTACGGCGGCGAAACCGGTGGATTCGTTGCACCACAAGCTCTACAGGGAGGAGAACCCGCGTCAACCAATGGAGCGTATGTCCCCATCGCGAGATCGTGCGATCGGCGCTGGTCCTGCAACCTTCAAGCTCCCAGAGTTCCGCATGGACCATGTTGCAGCGCGAGATCGCGAACTCATTCGACATACGGTAATCGTTGATGATCGATCAACCGTACCCCATAACGATAGGCAATCTCGCGGGTACCGTCGGTACTCTACATATTGAGGAC
>DATCMP010000017.1:0-6186 GCA_036563365.1 Thermomicrobiales bacterium | reverse complement strand
CTCTTCCTTGCCTTCGCCGCCTTCTTCGAACTCCTGATCTTTCAGCACGATACATTCACCAGGTATGCCTGGACCCTCGCCCTGATTCTCGTTGGCGGCTTCTTTCTGGTTCATGGCCTCGCCCAGCTGCGGTCGCGCAATCGCTGGCAGGACGACGCACCGCTACCGCCCGCCTCGGCTGCGGAGGAGGGTGACGTGTTCCCATACTGAGGGGCGATGCGAATCGAGATGGAGGGACATGATGGTTGTGCAGGAACGCGCAGTGCCGGGTGAGCAGCAAATTGGCGGTGCGAGTGCGGATAACACGCCCGCAACGATCGTCGAGGCGCGAGAACTTTACAAAGCGTATGGGGCGAAGGTCGCGGTCGGGGGTGTGTCGTTCGCCGTGCGGCGGGGGGAGATCTTCGGAATCCTCGGGCCGAATGGCGCGGGCAAGTCCACGACGCTGGAGATGCTGGAAGGGTTGCGGGATCCCGATCGCGGCGCAGCATATATCGATGGCCTGGAGGTACGACGGAACAAGCGGACGGTCCATGCGCGGATCGGCGTACAACTCCAGAGCACCGCGCTTTTCGAGGAATTGTCGCTCACGGATAATCTGCGGTTGCTCGCCGCGCTCTATCGCCATGCGTTGCCGGTCAAGCGATTGCTCACCGATGTGAACCTTGCTGATCGCGCGGATGTGCCGCTCGGCACGCTATCGGGTGGTCAGCAGCAACGCCTATCGCTGGCTGCGGCGTTGGTCAATGACCCGCTGGTTGTTTTCCTCGATGAGCCGACAACCGGTCTCGATCCGCAGGCGCGGCGGTCGCTCTGGGCGCTGGTGCGTGGTCTCCGTGAGCGCGGCAAGACGATCGTGCTGACGACGCATTACATGGAGGAGGCCGAAGTCCTCTGCGATCGGATCGCGATCATGGAGGGCGGACAGGTCGCCGCGATCGATACGCCCGCTGGTCTGATCGCGCGCTACGGCGGCGGACTGACGATCCAATGCGGCTTGGCGGGGGCGGTTGAGAAAGTCGATCTCGCGGCGTTGCCCGGTATCAACGCGGTCAGCGGCCCGGATGACGCGAATGGCCGCTACGTCTTCACCGTGACCGACTTGGAGCGCAGTTTGGTCGCACTGCTCCACTTCGCCGAGCGGCACGCCGCACCACTGACGGATCTTCAGGTACGCCAGCCCGGTCTCGAAGATGTTTTTCTGAAACTTACCGGGCGCGCGTTGCGTGACTGAAATGATATCGTAGCATGCTGAGCCGCATTCACCCTAGGCGCAAGCTTGGGTTCAGCTGCCAGCCATCGTTGGCCTTCACGCCGTTTCAAGGAGCATACTCATGACGCAATCTCTACGGAGTTGGCTTGTCCTGGTTGAAACACAGGTGAAGCTGCTCTTGCGTAACCGCACCGCACTGATCGGCAGCCTCGGCCTCGCGGTGATCTCGATGTTGATCTTCGGGTCGCTCCTCGGTGGCGACGGCGCGCCGCTAACGATCGCCGTGGTCGATGAGGATGGCTCCCCTGCTGCGGCGCAAGTCGTGGCCGCTTTCACGACGATAGGTGGCGTGCGAATGATCCAACCCGCGCAAGGATCTGACGCGCTCGCGGCGCTGAAACGGGGCACCGTTGCGGCGATTGTCACGATGCCAGCGGGTTTCGGGCGGGATCTCGCCGCCGGCAAGGGAACGGTGCAGGTCGCCTATGACGGCAGTAACCCCCAGCGTGGTGGGCAGGCGCAGGGGATCGTCGCCGGTGTTCTCGGCGGGGTGAATCGCGCCATCACCAACGCTCCCGAGCCGATCGCGGTGCAGGTACAAGGGATCGATCGGCGCGTGATCCGTCAGATCGATTGGCTGACCCCAGGGATGGCCGGGATGATGATCATGTGGGCGAATCTGGCGGTCGGGGCAACGATCATCGCCTGGCGTGAACGCGGCGTGTTAAAACGGCTGGCCGTCACGCCGCTTCGGCCGCTGACCTTGCTGCTGACGCAAATCGCCGCGCGCCTGACCTTCTCGGTCTTGCAAGTGGTGATCCTGCTGGTGATCGCGCGGGTCGTCTTCGATGTCCATGTCATGGGGAGTTATTGGACGCTCGCCGTGCTGATCGTCGTCGCGACCCTCGCGATTCTGGCCTTCGGTTTTGTGATTGGCGCGTTCGTGCCGAAGTCGGATGGGGCGCAATCGATCTCCACGCTGATCGCTTTCCCGATGATGTTCCTCGGCGGTTCCTACTTCGATACCGCCGCCGCGCCGAACTTCTTACAGCCGCTGGTACGTGTGATGCCGTTGACCCATATCAACGAGGCGTTCCGGCAGGTGATGATGTATGGTGCAAGCCTACGTGAGGTGCAGCAGCCGATCGCCATCTTGCTGGCCTGGATGGTCGCTTCGCTGCTGATCGCCACGCGCTTCTTTCGCTGGAACGTGCGGTGAGGCACGTATCTATGGGCTGACCGTCACGACGTAACGACCATAACCGGTAGATCCACACGCTCGATACGCGCGCGCCTACCGGCCCCTTGAGGCGTGCCATCGGCCGCGATGGCACGGGCGGCGAAGGTGTAAGTTCCCGGCGCTGGCCGTGTCAAGGTAGCACCCCAGCGGGCCGTGGCAATGGCGGAGAGCAACATTAGGGGCGAGCGACGTCAGTCGCTCGCCCTCGCACCGATTTTGCCTGAATGCCACCTACCGCTTGGCGTGGGCTTACTCGGGCGAGGTTCCTGAGAGTGTCGCCAATAAGCGTTGCAACGTCGCCGGATCGACGGTGCGCGCGACGAGGCGGCCGGTGCCGCGCTGGCGCACGAGGTAAAACCCATCGGCGTCGCGTTCGATTTGCAGCGGATTATCCGGACGATCCACGGTACCGGTCAGCGCCAGGGGGAACAACTGCGGCGGCGGCGCATACCGCCCACGCGCCCCTTGATAGAGGCGCGAATTATCATGTTCTTCGTGCGGTTGTGCGACCATCATACGTTCCTTCCGCCTCATTCGTCGGCGATGTTCCACTTGTTCGGAGAGAGAGAAGAGTATGGGCGCTACCAGTTGCTCCGGTATCTTCGGGCAACGCAAAGCGATGCCCGCGTCAGTTGACGGAGACGCTCGATCGATCATCGAGGTGTACGGACAATAATAGCACGGGCACGGCGAAACGCAAGAGGATTGTAGGGGTATTTTGCCAGATTGGCACAAGATGAGGTCGAAGAAGGGGAAAGTCATCGCAGGGGCGCGGAGAGACAGGGGGCCAAAGAGGGAACAATAGAACGCAAAGGTGCTGGGCGGGCGGGAGTGTCGCAGCTATCGGGGTGAGAAGATTGGGTTTGGGGTGTGCGGTGCAAGTGGTGCGAGCGCTATTCGTGGGGCATATGTGCGGAAGGGGTCGGTAATCATTCGATTACCGACCCCTTCCACCGCCTGAGTCGGCAGCTACTCGGTGATTTCGCTCCAGCGTCCGATCGCGCGGAATTTCCGGTAGCGTGCCTCCAATAATTCTTCTGTTTCGAGGGCTGTTAAGCGATCGAGCGCCTCGCGGAGGGCGTTGCCAACGGCGCGGATCGTCCCCTGCGGATCCTCGTGTGCGGGGACCGGCTCGGGGACGATCCGATCGATGACGCCGAACTCCAGGGCATCGGCGGCGGTGATCCGCATCGCGGCGGCGGCGGCGGGGGCTTGCTTGGCATCTTTCCAGAGGATCGAGGCGGCGGCATCCGGGCTGGCAACGGCGTAGACCGCGTTTTCCAGCATCAGCACCTCATCCGCCACGCCGAGTGCCAACGCGCCGCCGCTGCCGCCCTCGCCGATCACCGTGGCGACGATCGGGACACGCAACTCGGTCAGCGTCTGGATACATTCGGCGATGGCGGTCCCTTGCCCGCGCTCCTCCGAGGCGATACCGGGGTCCGCGCCGGGGATGTCGAGGAAGGTGAGCAGCGGCAACCCGAACTTCTCCGCATGGCGCATGATCCGGCGTGCTTTGCGGAAGCCCTCGGGGTGCGCCATGCCGAAGTGGCGCCGCAGGTTCTCTTTGGTGTTCGCCCCCTTCTGATGGCCGACGACCGCGACCGTGCGATTGGTCCCGCGCAGGCGCGCGATCCCGCCGACGATCGACGGATCATCGCGGAAGGCCCGGTCGCCGTGCAACTCGATGAAGTCGGAGCAGAGGTCGCCGATATAGTCGAGGGTGTGCGGTCGGTCGGCCTGCCGCGCGAGTTGTACCCGTGCCCAGGCGTCGAGTGTGGCGTGATCGGTCTGGCTCGCCGTGCTCATGACCGCACCTCCAACACCTCGGCTTCATGGACCGCGACGGTGACCGTTGTCACCGTCTGCGACGAGCCGGCATAATGACGCAACAGGGTGGTAATCGTGTCGCGCAACTCGCGCCGGGGGACGATCAGATCGAGCATCCCGTGCTCGAGTTGAAATTCGGCACGCTGGAAACCTTCGGGGAGCTTTTGGCGGGTGATTTGCTCGATCACGTTCTGCCCGGCGAAGCCGATCCGTGCGCCTGGCTCGGCCATCACGATGTCGGCCACGGTGGCATACGAGGCGGTGACACCGCCGTAACAGGGATCGACCAGCAGCGAGAGGTGCGGCAGACGGGCGTGGCCGAGGCGGGCCAGCGCGGCGGTCGTCTTCGCCATCTGCATCAGCGAAAGGATTCCCTCTTGCATCCGCGCCCCTCCGGAGGCGGAGATCGTCAGCAGCGGCAGGCCGCGCGTAATGGCGCGCTCGGCGGCGCGGGCCAGCTTCTCGCCGTAGACCGAGCCCATGCTCGCGCCCATGAAGCCGAAGTCGCAGACGACGACGACCAACGGTCGCTCGTTGATGCGACCCTCGCCCGAGATGACCGCTTCTTGGAGATTCGTCTTGCGGCGGGCGCTATCGAGCTTGGCGCGGTAGCTCTCTTCTTTGCCGGGCGGGCCTGCGACGAAGCCGAGCGGATCTTCCGGGCGCAACCCGGTGTCCCACTCTTGAAAGGTGCCTTCATCGAGGAGGAGGGTCAGGCGCTCATGCGCCGAGAGGGGCGCGTGATAGCCGCAGCTCTGGCAGACGCGCAGCGCCTCCTGGAACTCTTTGCCGTAGTTCAGCTCTTTGCATTGCGGACATTTGAAGAAGAGGTTGTCCGGTACCTCCGCGTTCTCCGCCTCTGCCGCCGGTGTAAACCGCGGTTGTCGCCTGAAAAGTTCGCGCATCGGCCCGGCTCCCCAATCCCTTGTCGTCTCTCGACCGAACGCGAAGTATACCACCGCCGTGGTGATCGGGCGACAGCGAATGCGCGTGCAATACGGGATGGTGGTGCGTGTCGCGCCCTGGAGCTTACCCGAACGAGTCCGCGCTGCACTTGCCGCTTCCCCGCCTTCGGCCCGCCATCGATCGGGATCATCACCTCGGTGAGCTTGCGGGCTTTATCCAAGGCCAGAGAGCATGGGGCCTGGTGGTGACCGCCTGTTCGCCGACCCGCCACCACCGGTCACTCTCGGCGGTTTCCTGGTTAGGTGCCTGCCGCTCCCGCCTTCCCTCCGCTTCGTTGCGCGCTATGTGTCTTCCCGCTCGCGGCTACGGGCGACCGGCGGTTGGTAGTCAGATAATGCTTCATCGGGCAAGGCGACCGTGCGACCGAGTTCGGCGGAACGGTAGAGGGCCATCAGTATCTCGACCACCGCCGCGCCATCGTGGAACGTTTCCAGCGGCGGTGTCCCCTTGCGAAACGCCTCGACCATGTGCCGATTCTCCGCCGTGTAGCCGTAGGTGCCCGCTTCGTCCTCCAACACCGGTAGTAAGCCTTGCTCCGCCCCTTGCTTCTCGACCAGATCTTCGCCCCGCTGGCCCCCGACCTGGCGCGACAGGAAGATCGAGAGGCCGCTGTTGAGCGAGTTGAACGCCATCGAATATTCGGGGCCGAGCAATTCCAACTGGATTCGCAGCCCAGGGCCGACGTAGGACCAGGAGGTCGTCGCCTCCACGATCACCGGCGCACCCGTTGCATCGACGAAGGTGAGGGTCGCGCGGGCGAAATCTTCGGCGGGGTGTCGGCCGTAGTCGACCGCCGCACCCATTGTCTCGCGCAGCTGTGTCACGTATTCCGGCCTGGACCATTTCAGCGTGGCGACGGTCGCATTGGCGCTGGTGAGGGTCAGGCTATCGCGCCCCTGGCCGGGCTGGGTCAGCAAAAAGCGCGCGACCTCGACAC
>DATCMP010000007.1:0-8338 GCA_036563365.1 Thermomicrobiales bacterium | reverse complement strand
CCGCCGCCCCGGCTATCGCGAAGCTTTGCCGCCAGGTGCGGAGCGACGACGCGGCGTAGACGCCGAGCATGACCAGGCAGGGGTGCGCGAGGCCGGGGAGGTCGCGCGGGATGATGTAGCGATCGATCGTGCGGCCGAGCGGATACGGCTCGAGCACGTTGAGCAGCGTCGATCCGGTGACGCGCGGCGGTGAGGAGCAACGCCGCGCGTTGCCTTTGCAGATAGCCCCAGAGTCGGCGGATGGTGCCACGCGTCTCCTTGGGGCGCTCGATCTTGCCGCCGAAGCGGTTGCTACCGCCGCGACCGGGCAGGGCGAGTTCGGTTGGCGCGGGGCGCGCGGTGTCGGCGGGGCATGGTTGGGTCACCATCCGGCGTCCTTTCTATCGAATGCAACACCCCTGTGCCCAGCCCCACGCCCCGCGCCAATTCTACCCGTTCACTACCCGCTGCAACGCCCGAAAATCCAGCAGCACGATCCCCTCTTCCTCGACGATCGCGCGTGCCTCGGGTGAGACCATGAAGTCGTAGTCGGCCCTGCGGACCGGCCAGCCATCCGGCTCCATCGCCCGGGCTTCGGCGTCGCCGAGGCTGGGGTGGACGGCCCACTCGCTGAGGCCAGGTGGTAAGGCGCGCAGCAACGCTGCGTAGCGGGCGGGCTTGTCGGCGGTCGGGAGGCTGTAGCTGTCCAGCACGTCGAAGTCGGCGGTCGGCAGGCTGACGCGGTGGCATTGCGCGGCGGCGGGGCGATAGTGGACCCGCAACACCAGGCCGTATTCCTGGGCGAGCCGCAAGGTCAAATCGAAGATGTCGGGGCGGCCGCCATCGGCGAGGCAATGCCAGTCGAGGTGCGTGGGCCGGAGGTTCGCCGCCAGCGCGGTGTTGATCTGCGCCCGGAACTCGATCTCCACCTCATCCAGTTGTGCCCGCGCCAGCAGCTCCTCGCGCCGATCGAGGCGGTAGAAGAAGCCCGCCCCGTCGAGCAGCGACGGCACCGCGCTCTTGGCGGCGACTGGCCCCCAGCGGTAATCGCGGTGCTCGCAGATGAGCGTGAGGTGGACGCCGAACGGGAAGTCGGGGTGCTCCCCGAGCAGCCGCAGCGCGTGCGGTGCCCACGGGCAGGGCGTCATCAGCGTGGCCGAGGTGACGATCCCCGACTGCCACGCCGCCACGGTCGCCACATTGCTCGCGTGGCACATCCCGAAGTCGTCTGCATTGATGATCAGGAGGCGGGCGTCGGGTAGGTAGCCAAGTAGGGCGTTGGTCTGGGGGATAGGCGTGGCGGTCATGGTGATGCTCTCCTTAATAGTTCGGCGGGAATGAAATGAGCAATTCATTCGGCTGGGTGCGCCATTGTGGCGACCGGCGCGTGTGTTTAAGCTGAGCGTTGCCAGATATAGACGGTCCCGTCGGAGAAGACCGCCGCCACCGTTGCCCCGCCAGACGCGAGAGCTACGCCGTTGATAGGTTGTCTAGGCACGAGGTATAACCCAATGGAAGTTGCCGAAGCCACATCCCAGAGGTAGACACTGTCGCTGGTCGCGCCCGCCAGGAAGTCCCCGCGCGACGAGAAGGTGAGCCACTGCATACTCGTGGACCCCGAATATGGTCCGGGCACGGGGGCGTTGCGGCGTTCGAGCAGCACCGGAGCATCACGGCTCGCCGGTGCTGGGGCGAGCGCCCAGAAGGCAACGCCCCCGTCCGTCGCTGCCGCGAGTGTTGGACCCTGACCGGCGAGACGTACAGCACCAAGTGTCGAGAGCGGCAAAGAATTACTCGCTGCCCACGCGGCAAGACGCCAGCGGTAGAGGTACACGGGCGGGAGCCGCAGGTCAGTCGGCACACCCCGTTGCGTGACGAGCAGGCCGCTGCCGTCCTCCGTGAAGGCCAGTGCCACTACGCCGCTCGCGCTGCCGCGCAGGACGGTCGGCGGCACGTCGGTCGGCGGCACGTCGGCTGCGAGCTTCCACAGAGCCGCGAAACTCGCGTACCCCGCCGCTAGCAGTAGGCCGTCAGGGCTGAACGCCAGCGGACGGGCCGCATCCTGATCGAAGGCCGCGTTGCCGCCGACCCGCTCCGGGCGCACAAGGGTCCGCGTGATCCCCCCCTCTGCCACGCGACATAGGAGGATACGCCCGTCGACCAGGCCGATCGCTAGGGTGCTGCCGTCGGGTGCGAAGGCAATGGAAGTCGCACGCGCGGGAGTTGGCAATGACCAGCGTTGGGCACTGCTGTGCGAATCGTGGAGGGCGACTGCAACCGCCCCGCCGATCGCCAGGGTGCCGCCGTCGGGCGCGAAGGCGATCGGCTGCTCATATCGCCGCTCGACGCATGGCCCGGGGAAGGCCAGCGCCCCGCCCGTTCGCGGCGGATAGGTCACGGCCAGGTCGGTGCCGGGGGCGCGGGTCGGGGGGTGGGCGGGACATCGGACGTCAGACAGGCAGGTCCGGTCGTCGGTGGCAGGAGAGGCGCAGGCATTCTCGGGGATCCCGGTGGTCGTTGCGCCACCATCGTGAGGAGGGTCGGCGGATCGGCCCTCGGAGAGCGTGTCGGCGCGGCGCTCGTCGTTGCGGGCGTTGGCCCTACGGTGGGAATCACGGAGCCGACGGCTCCGCAACTGCTCAGCAGTACGGCAAGCAGGCAGGCAAGGAGGGCCATGAGGCTATGGACACGAGCGCGCGGCATGGGCTCCTCCTTGGGAAAACACCACCCCGCGTGGCTCGTGACGCCGTAACGGAGGGAGATCACACCGTTGCCGACACGGCGCGCTGTAGCACTTGTCAGCATCTGTCGCTAACGGTCACCGCGCATCGGTTGTGACGGCGTGACGTACGGGTGTCATTGGCCGGGCGGGTCTTGACCCGCCCCTACCAGTGTAGTGGTCGTTGCTCTGCTGTGGTTACACCACGTCATGGACGACCGTATCGTGCTCCATTTGGGACTCGTAAATCTCGCGGTAGAGCGGGCTCGTGGCCAGGAGTTCGGCGTGGGTGCCGCTGGCGGCGAGGCGAGCTTCGGCGAGGATCAGGATCCGATCGGCGGCGAGGACGGTGCTGATCCGCTGGGCGACGATCAGGCGGGCCTGGTCGTGGGCACCGTCGGCCAACGCCGCCTGAATCCGCGCTTCGGTCGCCACATCGACCGCGCTGGTGGCGTCATCCAGCAGGAGGACGGCGGGGCGCGGCAGGACGGCGCGGGCGATCGCGAGGCGTTGCTTCTGCCCGCCCGAGAGGTTGACGCCGCGTTGGCCGGTCGGGGCGTCATAGCGCTCCGGGAGGCGGGCGATGAATTCGTGCGCCTGGGCGATCTCGGCGGTTGCCAGCACGGTAGGCGCGTCGGCGTCGGGCTGGCCGTAGCGGATAGTGTCGCGCAGGGTGCCGCTGAAGAGGACCGCCTCTTGCAGGGCGATCCCGACGGTGGCGCGTAGGGTTGCCTCGTCGAGGTCGCGTATGTCCACGCCATCGATCGTGATCCGCCCAATCGTGACGTCGTAGAAGCGCGGGATCAGGTTCAGCAGGGTCGATTTGCCCGCGCCGGTCGCGCCGAGGATCGCGATCGTCTCCCCCGGCTCGGCGACGAACGACACGTCGCGCAGGGCGGGGTCGGGGCTGTGGCCGTAGCCGAAGGTGACGTGCTCGAAGGCGACCCGCCCGCGCGGCGCGGGGAGGGCGACCGGCGCGGCGGCGGGTGCGATGTCGGGGACGCCGCGCAGGACGTCGTTGATCCGCTCGGCGGAGGCTTCGGCGCGGGAGAGGCGCGCGGTGAGCATACTGACCGACATCAGCGACATCAGCGCCTGCCCGAGATAGTTGATGAAGGCGATCAGTTGGCCGGTCTGGAGCCCGCCCGCCACCACCTGTCGCCCGCCGAGCCAGATCGCCGCGACGAGCCCGCAGTTGAGGGTCAGCATCATCAGCAGCATCGTCGCGGCACCTGTGCGGGTCGCGGCGATGTTGCGGTCGGTCAGCCCATCGTTGGCGCGGCGGAAGCGGCCCAGCTCGTGGCGCTGCGACTGAACGCCTTGACGACGCGGACCCCGGCCAGGTTCTCCTGCATCACGGTGTTGAGGGTGTCGAGGCGGCGCTGCACCTGACTGAAGAGCGGGTAGGTGCGGTTGATGATCCAGCGGAGGATCAGGGCGACGAGCGGCAGGAGGACGACGAAGAGGAGGGCGAGGCGCGGGCTGGTCAGCGCGGCCATCAGGACGCTGCCGACGAGGAGGAGCGGCGTGCGGACCATCACCCGCAGGAGCATCATCACCATCTCCTGCACCTGGGTGACATCGGCGGTGAGGCGGGTGATCAGCGCGCCGGTTGCGAGGCGGTCGAGGTTGCCGAAGGAGAGGGTCTGCACCTGCCGGAAGAGGCTCCCCCGGAGATCGGCCCCGAAGTGTTGCGCGGCGCGGACGGCAAAAACGGTGCAGCCCATCCCCCCGAGGAGACCGATGATGGCGCAGCCGAGCATCCATGCGGCGGTGCTGTAGATCAGCGCGAGGTCGCCGCGCCCGAGTCCCTGCCCGATTCCCTGGTCCACGATCCGCGCGATCAGGCGCGGTTGCAGGAGGTCCATGCTGACTTCGAGGAGCATCAGCAGCGGCGCGAGGATCGCCCAGCGGCGGTAGGGGAGCAGGAAGCGGCTGAGTTGGCGTGTCGCGCGCACGGCTGGTCGGTCCCCTTCCGTGGTGGTATGACGGCGAGTGTCTGGCCGTGTGAAGCCCGACCAGTATCGCAAGCGGCGGGCGTTGCGGCGAAGGCCGGGGCAGCGCTCTGTCGCGGTCACGCCGCCGCTCTTCAACGCCGCGCGGCCAGGAGCGTGTCGATCTCCTGAGCTGGTGCGCCGAGGGCTTGCGCGGCGGTCATTTTCCCGAGAACAGCGTTCTTGATGGACGTATCGAGCAGCTTGCGGATCGCGACCCATTCGGCGATGACCGGGGTGATATACGCCTGGGCGACGTAAGGGATGAAGAGGCTGGTCGGGTCGCTGATGATGGCCGATTTGCGCGCGCCGGGCGCGAGATAGTAGCCCGGCACGTCGCGGCTGACCTGCGCGCCGGTGAGGTAGTTCCCCAGCGCCATCGCCGCCCGCAGCGTGTCGCGATCCGGGCTCGGCGCGACCGCGATCAGCCCGATGGCTCCTGCGGTGCGCGGTTGGCCGAGTGCGCCGCTCGGCATAGGGCGCACCGCGAAATTCTTCCCCCTGGCGCGATAGTCCGACGCGGAGCCGCTGGTATCGGACACGATCGCGAGGGTGTTGTCGTCGCGGAATGCCTTGACGATCTCTCCGCTCGACTGTGTCCCGAAGTCCGGCGGCGTGACCTGATGGACCCTGGCGAGGTCAACCAGCTTCTGCAAGCCGCTCGCGCCCGCCGGGGTGTTCCAGGTGTAGCGCGTGTTGGCCGTGTCGAGCGGTGTCGCCCCGTCGCCGAGGATGAACGGCCAACTGCTGACGAGTTCGGGGGCGAACAGGCTGCTGTAGCCGTGGACCGGCGTGCCATCCGCGCGGGTGAAGGTCAAGCGCCTGGCGATGGCGACGAACTGCTCGTACGTCCAGTTCTCCTGCGGCGGCGCGACGCCGCGCTCTGCGAAAATGTCGAGGTTGAGGTACATCCCCACCGGCGGCACCCAGAGCGGCCAGGCGTAGGTGCTGCCCCCGGCGCTGATGGCGGCGAGGATATTGGCGTGGATATCGTCCCGGTCGGCGCTCGATAGGTAGTCGTCGATCGGGGCCACCAGCCCGCTCTGGATGTATGCCGGGAGGAGATCGCCGGTGAGCCGGAAGATGTCCACCGCGCCGTCCCGCACCCGTTGTTGCAGCGTGTCAAAATCCGCCTGCGCGACCTGCACCCTGACGCCGGGGTTCGCCGCGCTGAATGCCGCTAGCGCGGCGTCGGTGGTTCGCCCCGTCTGATTGGCCCCATCGGGCAGATAGCCGAGCGCCCAATAGCGCAGTGTCCCCTTGTACCCCCCCACGCCCGCGAGCGGCGCGACCGTGGGCGGCGCGACCGCCGAGGGGCGCGGGGAACGTGGTGGTGTCCCGGTCGGCAAGGTGCTGCCGGTCGGGGCGGGGGCGGCAGCGGGGGCGGCACTCGCGGGGCGGGCCGATGGGGGCGGTGTGACCGGGGGGGCGGAGACACCGCCCACCGTCGCGGTGCCTGGGCGTTGCGCCGTCGCGGGGTTGTTGCGCTCGCCGACGATCTGCCAGCCGACAACGGCGGATGCGGCCACGGTGGCGGCACCGCCGAGGAGTGTTCGTCGCGAGAGCCGTAGGCGCGTCGCGCCCGGTTGCTGCCCTTGGCGGATCTGCTGCGTCTGTGAGCGTACTGTGGTCGGCTGGGCATCCGTTCCGGGGCGTACCACCGGGGGGAGGGGCGGTAGCGGCGGGGCGGGGTGACCGGGCACCGTGATGGTCGCCTGCCGGGCACCGCCCGCGAGTTGCTCGACCGCGAGCGCCAGCGCCGCCGCGCTGGGGTAGCGCGCGAGCGGGTCTTTCGCCAGGGCCCGCTCCACGATCGCCTGCGTCCCGGCGGGGAGGGGCGTCGGGCTGCGTTCGCCGATGGCGGGGATCGGCTCGTGGGCATGGCCCCAGATGATCTGCGGGACAGTGCCGGTGTAGGGGGCGGTTCCTGTGAGCATCTGGAAGAAGATGCAGCCCAGGGCGTAGATGTCCGTCGCGGGGACCGCCTGGTGGTCGAGTTGTTCCGGGGCCATATACGCCACCGTGCCTGCGGTGATGCTGAGGCTGTGGGCCGTCTGCTCCAGCATCTTCGCGATGCCGAAATCGGCGAGGAGGAGGCGATCATCCTCGGCGTTCCGCAGGAAATTCTGCGGCTTGATGTCGCGATGGACGATCTTGTGCCGGTGGATATAGTCGATCCCCTTGGCCGCCTGGTTGAGGTATGCCGCCGCCTCGGGGAGCGGGAGGATCGACCGGCCGCGCAGTTGATCGTGGAGTGTGCCACCATCGATGAAGGGCATCACGAGGTAGAAGGCCCCCTCGTCCTCGTCGGCGTCTTCGACCGGGACAACGTTGGGGTGGCGCAAGCTCGCCAGGTGCCGCGCTTCGCGCTTGAATCGGTGGAGGAGTTCCGGTCGCTGCGCGAATTCGGGGTCGAGCACCTTGACTGCCACGGGTCGCCCGAGTTTCAGATCGTCGCACAAGAAGACTTGCGCGAAGCCGCCCGCGCCGATCCGCCGCCCGACGCGATAGCGCCGATTCAGGATACGTCCTGCGACCAGCATGATGCCCACCGCCCCTCGCCACATTTGTCCGAGTATGGTGGCGAATCTCGATACGGCCTGGGGTCCGCTCAGATGAGTGCGTGTATCGCTAGCGTACCGTTCACTTGTTGCGTTGTCAACCTTTGACGCACGGGGCCGCGCCTACCCCGCGCTCGTGTGCGCTTCTACCGGGGCGCTGGCGAACAGGCGGGCGAGGGCGGGCAGGAAGAGGGCGAGGCCGGTGAGGGTGCAGATGACGCCGCCGACGATGAATGGGGCGCCGGGCTGGAGGAGGTAGAGGAGCCCGGCACCCGCAGAGCCGACGAGGCGACCGGCGGCGGTGACGGCGGCGAAGTTCGCCTGGACGCGCCCTTGCGCCCCGGCGGGGGTCGCGTCGGCGAGGAGGCCGTCGAGGGCGCTGCGCCCGACGGCGGTGATCAGCCCCTCGACCGCGCACGTCACAAGGAGGACGATCGGCGCGAGCGGCAGGCCGTAGACGATGTAGATCCCGCCGACGGCGACGGTGGAGAGGGCGATCGGCCAGTAGCGCCCGTAGCGGTCGGACCAGCGCCCGGCCAGCGGGGCGACGAAGAGGCCGGGCAGGGCGGCGGCGGTGTACGTCAGGCCGATCAGCGGCAACGATGCGCCGCGATCGAGCATGTAGATCGACCAGAGGGCCATCATCACGCCGTGCGGCAGGGCGATCAGGCCGGTCAGGCTGTAGGCGAGGACGAGCGGGCGGGTGAAGGTGCCGATGGCGGCGAGGCCGGGGCGCTGGCGGTTGTGCGCGGTCGCCGCTGGGCGGTCGCCGGGCAGGCAGCAGAAGGCGGCGATCGCGCCGAGCAGCAGGCCGCTCGCGCCGATGATGAACGACGGGGCGTAGCCGACCTGGCTGGCCAGAAATGCCCCCGCAGCCGGGCCGAGCAGCACCCCGGCCTCCTGCGCGGCGCTGAGGAGGCCGAGGGCTTCGCCCTGCCGACTAGCGGGGGCGAGGCGGTTGATCATCGCGCGGGCGGGCGGGATGACGGCGGCGGCGGTGACCCCTTCCGCCGCGCGCAGGGCGAGGAAGAGGATCGGGGCGTGGACGTTGATGTAGCCGATGACGACGAGGGCGTGCCCGGCGA
>DATCMP010000001.1:0-7066 GCA_036563365.1 Thermomicrobiales bacterium | reverse complement strand
CACTGCCGGTTGCCGGGGGGGCGGGCGGCGTCAGCGTGGCGAAGACTAAGCAGACCGGTGTGGGTGTCTGCGTCACCTGGCCCGTAGCGATCAGTTGGCCGGTCCCGGTGTTGATGCGGAACTGGACGATCGTATCGGCCTGCTGGTTGCAGGCATAGAGCAAGGTGCCGGTCGGGTCGAGGGCGAAGTTACGCGGGTACTTGATCCCCGGGGTCGTGTGGCCGACCAGCGTCAACTTGCCGGTGGCGGGGTCGATCGCGAAGCTGACGATCGCGTTCGCCTCCGGTGTGGTGGCATCGGGCTGGCCGCGATTGGAACTGAAGAGGAATTTGCCCGAGGGATGGACGACGATCTCGGCGGTGCTCTTGGTGCCGACGAAGTTTGCCGGCACGGTCGAAATCACCTGGATCGAACCCCCGAGTTTGCCGGTGGCGGCATCATACGGGAAGACTGGGACCGTCGCGTCCAACTCGCTGACCACATAGAGGAAGCGACCATCCGGGTGGAAAGCGAGGTGGCGTGGCCCGGCTCCCGCCGCCGTCTTCGCCTCGCTGACGGCGATCAGTTTTCCGGCGTCCAGACGGAAAACCTGGATCGTGTCGATCCCGAGATCGGCGGTGGCGATGAAGCGCCCGGCGGGATCGTAGGCGACGCAGTGCGGGTGCGGTGCCTCCTGGCGGCCCTTGTTCGGCCCGCTGCCGGTATTCTGAATTGTGCTGGTCGCGGGGCCGAGCCGACCATCCGCCCCGATCGGCAGGGCGGCGAAGTTCCCCTCAACGTAATTGCCGACGACCACGGCGCGGCTGTCCGGCGCGATCGCCAGGTGGGCGGGGATCGCGCCGCTGGTCGATTGCCGATTCAGCAGCGTGAGCATTCCCGTCGCCGCGTCGATCGCGTAGCTCTCGATCGAGCCGGTCTTTTGGCCGCCGAAATCATCGATCTCGTTGATCGCGAGGAGGAAGCGTTGTGTCGGGTCGATAGCGAGGAATGAAGGGTTGGCGCTTGGGACAGTTTGGATAAGCGTGAGCCCGCCATCAGCGACGCGGAAGACCGAGATACCGACCGGTGTGAGGGTGCCGCCCCCGCCCGGCGGGTTCTTGGTGTAGGTGCCGACATAGGCGAAGCGCGCCTCGCCCGCCGCCCCGACAACGAGCGGTAGGCTGCCAGCGAGAGTCAGGCCAGCGGCGGCTGCGGCGCTGGCCGTGACGAAACGGCGGCGACTGATCCGGGCTGTGGTCTCCATCCTGGTCCTCCTCCTGTGCCATAACGTTTCCCGTTACAGGCCACGGTATTGGCGACCCTCCCCCTCGGGCGACGAATGCAGGATTACCGTGGCCGATCTGCTGGCATGCTGTCGAGCGTACTGTTCCCACCTCCTTCACGACCCAAATCTACGGTAAGACAAGATGTAATACCTTTGTCATCGTAGCACCGGCGTTTAAGGTGTCAAGGGCGTGGTCTCTGTTGGGCGCATCATCGATCGGAAAGTGGGCGACCTTTAAGGATTGGGCCGATTGACGCGCACGGGTTACCCTGTCAGTGTGTCGGTCTCATTCAGAGGGCGATTAATCCGCCCCGCCTGCGCGAGAAAATTTGGATCAAACGTACAAACGATAATTCCGCCGTGGTTTGCTGAGGCGTTATGTAAGCGGATGAAGTGCAACCGCTTTAAGGTCAAGAGGGCGCGTTGCTGGTCTGTCGCGAATGCTCACACCGCTCCACCAGGGATGGCGCTCCCCGCATTGCCAGCGTCATCCCTGAATAGACATCAGCGCGGCTAGGCGCAGCACAGGAGCGAACGGCGTTCGACCTGGGACTGCGTAGTGCGGAATTGGGCTGATCAAACGCAGAGGTAATGGCCCCTCCCAAACCGGGAGGGGCCATTACCTCTGGCGCACCTGCCTGGCGTTACGCCGCGAGTGTCACCGACGCCTTGCCGATAGACAACCGCCCGCCCTCGACATCGACCAGCAGCTGGTCGCCATCGCGGACCTCACCGTTGAGGAGCTTCAGCGAGAGTTGGTCCAGCAAGCGCTTCTGGATCACGCGCTTCAGCGGGCGGGCACCGTACACCGGGTCGTACCCCTCGGCGGCGAGGAACTGCTTGGCGTTCGGCGTCAAGGTCAGCGCCATCTTCCGCTCGGCGAGGCGCTTCCGCAGGCCGCCGAGCTGGATCTCGACGATCTGGCCGATCTGCTCCCGGCTGAGGCCGTGGAAGATGATCGTCTCATCGACGCGATTCAGGAACTCGGGCCGGAAGTGCTGCGTCAGCGCGGTGTTCACGCGCTCGCGGATCTCATCCTCCGACAGCCCCGGCTGATTGATGAACTGGCTGCCGATGTTCGACGTCATGATCACGACCGTGTTCTTGAAGTCGATCGTCCGACCCTGCCCATCGGTCAGTCGCCCGTCATCCAGCACTTGCAGGAGGACGTTGAAGACATCCGGGTGCGCCTTCTCGATCTCGTCGAAGAGGAGGACGCTGTAGGGCCGTCGCCGCACCGCCTCGGTCAATTGGCCGCCCTCGTCGTAGCCGATGTAGCCTGGAGGGGCACCGAGCAACCGCGCAACGGTGTGCTTCTCCATGTACTCCGACATGTCGAGGCGGATCATCGCGTTCTCGTCATCGAACATGAACCCCGCCAACGCCCGCGCCAGTTCGGTCTTGCCGACGCCGGTCGGGCCGAGGAAGATGAACGAGCCGAGCGGGCGATTCGGGTCTTGCAGCCCGGCCCGAGCGCGCCGGATCGCGTTCGCCACGGCGACGATCGCTTCGTGCTGGCCGACCACCCGCTCGTGCAGGCGATCTTCCATCTTCAGCAGCTTCTCGATTTCGCCTTCGAGCAGGTTGCTGACCGGGATCCCGGTCCACTTCGCCACCACCTCGGCAATATCGTCGGCGGTGACTTCCTCCTGCAACAGACGACCACCCTGACCGAGTCGCGCCAGCTGCTCTTCCGCCGCCGCGACCTGACTTTCGAGGTCGCGGATCGCGCCATACCGCAACTCGGCGGCTTTGCCGTAGTCGGCGGCGCGCTCGGCGTGTTCGGCTTCGAGGCGGGTCGCCTCGATCCGCTCGCGCAGGGCGCTGATCTCCTGGATCGCGTCGCGCTCCTGCTCCCACTTCGATTGCAGGGTGTTGCGCTCCTCCTGCAAGTCCGCCAATTCGCGTTCCAACGCGAAGAGCCGGTCGCGGGAAGGTTCGTCCTGCTCCTTTCGCAGCGCCTCGCGCTCGATCTCGAGCCGACTGATCCGCCGCGCAACCTCGTCGAGCTCGACCGGCATGGAGGTGATCTCCATCCGCAGCCGCGCCGCCGCCTCATCCACCAGATCGATCGCCTTGTCGGGCAGGAAGCGATCGGCGATGTAGCGATTGGACAGGACCGCCGCCGCGACGATCGCGCTGTCGAGGATCCGCACCTGGTGGTGGACCTCGTAGCGGTCACGCAGGCCGCGCAGGATGCTGATCGTGTCCTCGACGGTCGGCTCTTGCACCAGCACCGTCTGGAAGCGTCGTTCCAGCGCCGCATCTTTCTCGATATATTTGCGATACTCGTTCAGCGTGGTCGCGCCGATGCAGCGGAGCTCGCCGCGCGCCAGCATCGGTTTGAGCATGTTGGAGGCATCCATCGACCCTTCCGCCGCGCCCGCGCCGACGACCGTGTGCAGCTCGTCGATGAACAGGACAATCTCCCCCTCGCTCTCCGTGACCTCCTTGAGGACCGCCTTCAGTCGCTCCTCGAACTCGCCGCGGAACTTGGCCCCGGCGACCAATGCACCGAGGTCGAGCGCGATGATCCGCTTGTCTTTCAGCCCCTCCGGCACGTCGCCCCGGACGATTCGCCCGGCCAAGCCTTCGGCGATGGCGGTCTTGCCGACGCCCGGCTCGCCGATCAGGACCGGATTGTTCTTGGTGCGGCGCGAGAGGACCTGGATGACGCGGCGAATCTCCTCGTCGCGCCCGATCACCGGGTCCAATTTGCCGCGCTCGGCCAACTCGGTGAGGTCGCGCCCGTATTTTTCGAGCGCCTGGTATTTGCCCTCTGGATTCTGATCGGTCACCCGCTGATTCCCCCTGATTTGTGTCAGCACGCCGAAGATCGCGTCGCGGGTGAGGCCGTTGTCGCGCAAGATGCGCCCGACCGCGCCACCCTGTGGCGCGGCGGCCACCACCCCGAGCAGCAAGTGCTCGGTGCTGACGTACTCATCCTTGAAGTTGGTCGCCTCTTCCTCGGCCTTCTGCAATGCCGTGCGGAGATTCGTGCCGAGGGTCGGCTGCGAGACGTACTGGAGTTTCGGTGCCGCATCGAGCGCACCGTTGACCTCGCGCAGGAGCGCCTGCGGATCGTGCCCGAGCTTGAGGACCACCTGCGGCACGATCCCGTCGGCCTGCGACAGGAGTGCCCAGAGCAGATGCTCCAGATCCATCTGCGCGTTGTTGCGGCGTGTCGTCTCGCCCTGTGCGGCGACGACCGCCTCTTGTGCTTTCTCTGTGAAACGATTTGGATTCATTGCCCCCCCTTGGCTCACCGCATCGTGAGCCACCGGTGTCCTCCCGGACACCCGCCATATAGACACCCACCGAACGCGTGAATACCTGGTCCTACCGGTCGATTAGCGTTGCCTGCGCCGTGCTGCCTGATCGCCTTCGCTGGTCCCGTTGCCGTTTGTGGCCGCTGCCTCGCGCTCCTTCGGCAGATCGGGCACACCCAGCACGCGTAGCAGTTCGTGGATCTGCCGCTCGACGATCTCCGTCGCCGCTTCCGGCGACTTCGCGTCGCGCACTTCTTCGCGGAGTGCATTGAGGCGGCGGGACATGTCGAGCGCGAGTCGTACCCCGGCGAGATTTAATCCGCCGTATTCGACCAGATGGTTGATCTGCCGCAGGCGTTCGATATCCTCCGCCGAGTAGAGCCGCAGCCGCCCCTGCGTGCGCGACGGCTTGATGAACTCCTCTCGCTCATATTTACGTAGCGTCTGCGCGTGCATATCGAGCAGTCGCGCCGCAACGCTGATGACATAGAGTGGTTCGCGATCGTACATCCCCTGCCTCCTGCATATCTTCCTGCAAGAGAGTATATACCTTGCTATAAGTTGTGTCAAGGTTTATACTATATCAAGCGGCATGTGGCGGCGAGATACGGTTAACGCGGGGCAAGTAGCGCATCTGCCGAACGAGTCCTGCCACGTCCTACCAGAGGCGCGCGAGGTCGCGATACCGGTGATCGGGCGCGGAGTCGAGGAAGAGGCGGGCCGTCGGGGTGGACGTCAACGCGATGTTGATGACGTAATGGGCGTATGTCCAGGCTTCGTCACCGCCGCTGCGATAGTTGTACTCGACGCGCCCCCAGGTTCCCGGGCGGAGGGTGAAAAGGCCATGCCGCGACCAGCGCCACGGCGCGCCCCAGGCCCAGCGTAAATTGACTTGCAGCGCCCCTAGCAACGGCCGGATCTCGATATTATCGAAGCGGCGCGGCGCGGCTGTCGTTTCCTGGCGGATGGTGAGCCGTGACGGTTCGCCGAAGGGGATGGTTGCGGTAAACTCGGCGCGCTGGACCAGATAGCGGGGCGGCGGCTCGCCGAGCAGTACGCGTGGCAATGGCAGCGCGTCGGGGAGCCGTCGGCGCTGCGCGGCCAGGGGCGCGCCCCGTGCCGCCTTGGTCCAGGTACGCTGGAGGATCTGCATGATCGCGATCGGTCCGCCGACCCGATCGCTCGGCTGTAGCGTTACCCGTCGTCGTGCCATCGGCCCTCCCGCCTGCCCCCGAGCTCTCGCGGCGACGTCCATCGTTACCAGTCGACACTGCCCCCGTAACCCGCAGTATACCCGCCCGTCGATTGCATCAACGGGTGCCTATCCTTGACGCCTTGGCAGTTTCGTTCTATAATAGAACATAAGTTCTATAGTCCCTGTGGGCGTGTTAGCGCAGAAGATCGAGGAATACGCCGATGACCAACCGTGAAATTGCCCACGTTCTCTTCAATATCGCCACCCTGCTGGAGTTGGGGTATGGCAACCCCTATCGTATCCAGGCATATCGTCGCGCGGCGCGCGGGATCTTGCGTCTGAAGGCCGAGGCGCATGAGCTGGTTGCTGCCGGACAGGAGTTGCCGATCCCCGGCCTGGGTAAGCGGCTGCGCGCGAAGATCGGCCAATTGGTCGCGGGCGGGCGGATGGCGTTCTACGAAGAGTTGATCGCCGAGCAGCACCCGGCGATCCAGTCGCTGATGCGGGTGCCAACCGTTGGCCCGAAGACGGCGCTCCGTCTGTTCACCGAACTGCACCTGACCTCCCCGGAAGCGTTGCTCTTCGCGGCCCGACGTGGGCGTGTGCGCGAACTCTGGGGCTTCGGTGAGCGTCGCGAGCGTGCATTGGCCGAGGGCGCCGCGAGTGTCGTCAACGCGGTCAATCCACCCTCGCCGCTACCCCCGAACGCCGGCCAGTTGCCGCTGCCTTCCCTCGCCGCCTAAGCCGCGAATACTCGGTTGGGGGTGGGTCTTTGCCCATCCCCCAACCACCGGTGCGCCCTTTTTCCGCGAAGCCGAACCGTCAGGAGGGGTTGATGACCGCAGTACGACTCGCCGGGCTCGATGACGCCGCCGAGGTTGTCGAGCAGGATGACCTCTTCTCCGCGCTGGAACCCGCACCGGTCGAGGACGCCGAAAGTGAGACCCTGACCGATACGAGCGCGTATGCGCTCCCCGTCGGCCTGCGCCCGATCCTGACGATCAAGCCGCGCGTCTATCAGAGTGAGGCGATCGTCTCCTGGTTACGCCAGGATGGGCGCGGCGTGGTGGTTTTGCCGACCGGCGCGGGGAAGACGGTCGTGGCGTTGATGGCGATCGAGCGTCTCGCGGTGCGGACCCTGGTCGTGGTGCCGACGATCGAACTCCTGACCCAGTGGCGTGCCGGGATCATCGAGCGCCTGGGGCTGACCGAGGAGCAGGTCGGGATCGTCGGTGGCGGGCAGCGCCTCGTCCGCGACATCACGGTGATCACCTTCGACTCGGCGGCGATGCCGAACCGCCGCCTCGACGGTTTCGGGCTGCTGATCGTGGACGAGGC
>DATCMP010000875.1:0-5563 GCA_036563365.1 Thermomicrobiales bacterium | reverse complement strand
TGAGTGACCTTCTCCCGTCATTTATTCGTCATCCGTCATTCGTCATTCGTCATTCGTTGCTGTCACTCGTCATTCGTGCGCGCTCGTCGGCAGATCACCACCTCGCACGGGGCATTCTTCAGCACATAGGGGACCGTGGTGCGCCCTGGGGTGACCTCGCCGGCGCGCCGCCGAATGATCGCCCCCATCACGATCAGCCGCGCGCCACGCCCCAGCGCTTCATCGACGATCGCCGGTCCGGCGGCGCGGGCCTGCAACAGTTCGACTTCGAGTTCGTAGCCATACTGCGCGGCGATCTCCGTCGCCGCGCGCAGGATCCGGTCCCCGCGCTCGACTTCGGCCCCCATCTCCGCCTCCAGGGGCAGTTGTTGCGGCACCTCCACGACGTGGATCGCCGTCACGACCGAGTGATAACGCCGCGCCATCAGAATCGCGATGTCGAGCGCACGCTCGTCCACCACGGCACCGCTGATCGGCACCAGGATAAGATTCCCCCCGGCGGCCATGCCGCACACCCCTCCACTGCTCGATTACTCACGCCTGCGCGACAGTATAGCGCAGGATCGCGGCGCATAGCGGCAACAATCGGTGTACCCCGACAAACACCATAGCGGTCGGTGTGCCATCGCCATCGCGCGCCTCGGCCCGGCGTCCGACGCCGGGCCGAGACGTCCCCTTTACAATCCCCGTGCCAAGCGTAAGACGAGGGAATCGGGCAGGCCCGCCTCCCGCATCTGGGCCTGCGTCTTGCCGATATCGTAGGCCAGGCGGCGGAACTCAATCTGGCGCGTCTCCGGTTCGTAGATCGCGTAGGCGGCGCGCGGGTCGCCATCGCGCGGCTGTCCGACGCTGCCAGGATTCACGAGGTATCGCCCGTTGGAAAGGATGATCGGCTCCCCATAGGGCGGGACGTGGCTCGGCTCACCCTTGCGGGACAACCCTTCGTGGAAGATCGCCGGGGCGTGGGTATGGCCGACGAAGCAGATATCGGTGTCGAAATACTCGAAGTTCGCCGCCGCCTGCGCCGGGCGCAGCAAATACTCCCAGACGGGGTGGCGCGGGCTGCCGTGGACCAGCGTCGTCTCCCCCTCGATGTAACGATTGGGGAGCGCGTCGAGCCACTGATACGCCTGCGGGGTCAGTTGCTCCACCGTCCAGAGGGTCGACTGCCGGGCACTCTCGTTGAAATCATCGAGATCGAGCCGCCCGAGCGCCGCCCAGTCGTGGTTCCCGACGACGACGATCTCCGCATGATCCGCCACCCAGGTGCAACATTCATTCGGCGACGGGCCGTACCCGACCACATCCCCGAGGCACCAGACCGCATCAACCAGCCCGGCATCCTCCACCACCGCCTCCAGCGCCGTGAAGTTGGCGTGGATATCGGTGATGAGCAAAACACGCATGAATAAACTCTCCTAAAATCTCAACGCCGTGGTGAAGTATGAAGTACGAACTACGAAGTACGAACTACGGGCCGGGCGGATACCTTCGCGCTCGTCGCATCGTCCACGCCATACTTCGTAGTTCGTACTTCGTAGTTCGTACTTTTCTCGTGCCGTTCCAACGCCACCAACAACCCGGCCAGGTCGCTCGGCGTCACCCCGGCGATCCGCCCGGCCTGACCGAGGGTCGCGGGGCGGATCGCCAGCAGCTTCTCGCGGGCTTCGGCCCGGAGGCTCGGCAGCGCCGCATAGGCGAAGTCGCGCGGGATCGCCCGCCCTTCCATCGTCGCCAGCCGCTGCACCTGCGTCCGTTGCGTGTCGATGTAGTGGGCGTATTGCGCCTCAACCGTCACCTGCTCGGCGACCGCCTGTGGCACCTCCCAGCCGGGGAGCGCGGCGGGCGCCGGGAGATGCGCCGTCAGGAACGCCGCGACCTGTGACCACTCGGCGCGCGGGCGGCGCAAGAGGTCGAGCGCCGACATCGCCCCGCTGATCGGCGGGAGGCCCGCCGCGGCGAGCGCGGCCTGAGTCGGGCCGCGATCCGTGATCCGTGTCGCGGCGAGCGCGGCCAGCACCGTGTCGCGCCCCACCTCTTTCGCTACCACGCGGTCATACCGCTCGCGCGAGACCAGCCCCAACTCGTAGGCCAGCGGCGTCAGGCGCAGATCGGCGTTGTCGCCGCGCAGCAGCAGCCGATATTCGGCGCGCGAGGTCAGCATCCGGTACGGCTCGACGAACTCCTGCGTCACCAAATCATCGATCATCACGCCGAGGTAGCCCTGATCGCGCCGCAGGATGACCGGGGCAGCGCCCGCCGCGTGCCGGGCCGCGTTGAGTCCGGCCAGCAAGCCCTGCCCCGCCGCTTCCTCATAGCCGCTGGTGCCGTTGACCTGCCCGGCGCAGAAGAGGCCGCTGACGCGCTTCGCCTCCATCGTCGGCAGCAACTCGCCCACATCGACCGCGTCGTACTCGACCGCGTAGCCGAAGCGGGTGATCGCCACGTCGCGCAGCGCGGGGATCGCCCGCAGCATCGCCCACTGCACGTCGTGCGGCAGGCTCGTGTTCGCGCCCTGGACGTAGACCTCGCTCGTCCGCCAGCCTTCCGGTTCGAGGAACAGCTGATGCGCGTCCTTCTGCGGGAAACGCACGACCTTGTCCTCGATCGAGGGGCAATAACGCGGCCCGACCCCCTGGATCGTGCCGTCGTACATCGGCGCGCGGTCGATATTGGCGCGAATCTGCTCGTGCGCCGTCTCATTGGTGTGGATGAGGTAGCAGCACATCTGCGTGCGCCAGTCGGTCTGCCCGATTTGCGGATAGATCGCCAGCGGCGTCCGCACGGTCGGCGCGATCTCGCCGTGCTCGCCCGCGTGGCTGAACCAGAGCGGCGTCTGGCTCCCCGGTTGCAGCGTTGTCAGCCCGAAGTCGATCGAGCGCGCGTCGATTCGCGGCGGCGTCCCGGTCTTCAGGCGGCGCAGACGGAACCCGAGCGCGCCGAGCGCGGCGGAGAGTTCGTTGGCCGGACCCTCGCCCGCCCGCCCGCCCGCCGCGACGGTCCCGCCCGCGATCATCCGGGCGCGCAGGAAGGTGCCGGTCGTTAGCACCGCCGCGCGGCACCGGTAGCGATTGCCGCCCTGGGTCACGACCTCGCGCACGCGCGGCATACTCCCCGCGAGATCGAGCGGCAGGTCGGTGACGAGTTCCTGGCGCAGCGTCAGCCCCTCCTGCTCTTCCAGGACTTCCTTCATCGTCATCGCATAGAGGCGCTTGTCGCACTGCGCGCGGACCGCCTGCACCGCCGGGCCTTTGCTGCTGTTGAGGGTGCGGATCTGGATCGCGGTGCGGTCGGTCACCTCGGCCATCGCGCCGCCGAGGGCGTCGATCTCGCGGACGAGGTGGCCCTTGGCCGGGCCGCCGATCGAGGGGTTACACGGCATCAGGGCGATCGTGTCGAGGTTCGCCGTCAGCAGCAGCGTCTGGGCACCCATCCGCGCCGCCGCCAGCGCGGCCTCGCACGCCGCGTGGCCGCCGCCGATCACGATCACATCGAATACTGTTGCGCTCCGGTCAGTCATCGCCCCGCCCTGTGCTCGTACGCGCCACGCCCTCCGCCCCGCACGCGGAACCAATCTTCAGAGTATAGGGGACGACTTGGGGTGGGACAAGCGCCGTCCGTCCTGGGACGATCGGACCGAGAACGCCGAAGCGTCATGGAGGTGGGCTGGCGGATGAAGCCGCCAGCCCCCTACCCCAAACGCCGCCCTACGGCTTCTTCGGCACCACGCCATCCCAGCGGGTATAGACCACTATCCGGCGATTGTAGGACTGCGTGATCGGATCGAAGTCGCCCGCGCAGGTGATCAGGTTGAGGTTGGTATCATCCGTCCCGCCGAAGACGCGCTGGCCGGGGAACTCGTCGAGCAGATAACTTTCGAGGCCGATCACGACGAAACGCCAGCGTAGGCCCGCATCGTCGGTCACGAAGACCTCCGCGCCCGGGGTCAGGAAGCGCACATCCCAGAAGATCGCCGGGCCGACCCCGGCATAATCGACGTGTCCGGCGACCACCGCGTTGCCGCGTTGCCCCGGTCGCGCGCCGTTCCGATACCAGCTGACGCCGAACGGGTCGCGCGGGGCCTCCATCGCGTTCCTCGCGTCCACCCCGACCGACTCCACCGCCGCCTCGACCTTGATCGCCGGGATCGACAATCGCTGTGGCAGGCCGACAGCCCGCGCGAAGTCCGGCACCGGCACCGCCGGCTTCGTCGCCAGGGTCGGCTGCGCGCGCCAGCTCTCCGCGCCAAGCAAGCCGAGCAAGACCCGGTAGCGTTCCTCTTTCTCCGGATGGTACTCGAACCGATTGCGCTCGAAATACTGGACGAGGTATTCCTTGCCGTCGGCCTGATTGCGCTCGACAAATTCCTCGGTCAGCGGGAAGCCGAAGACGGCCAGCCCGCCGTTCGCCTGCCAGTAGGCGAGGAAGGCCCCGCGCAGCGTGTGGCCGGTTTCGGCCAACGTCGCGCAGGAGGGCGGCGGGCACGGGGACTTCGCCGGGGCGGTACGCTCCGGGCGCTTCCCGAGGAGGGTATCGCCGAGCCGTGTCAACAAGACCTGGTAGTCGGCGGGCTGCTCCGGGTGCCACTCCAGGATCGCCCGCTCGTAATACTGCACGGTCAGCCCGCGATCATCGACAAACGCCTGACTGATCGGCAGGCCCAGCACTTCCAGCCCGCCGTGCGTCTGCCAATAGTCGCGAAACGCCCCCTCCATGCAGCGATTATTCTGCGGGAAGCAGTACGGCGCGGCGGCGACCACCCCCGGTTGAAGCGGCGCGAACGGCAATACCCCGCCGAGCAAGAGCACGGCGAGCAAAGGGGCGAGCACGAACCGGCGCATCGGACACTCCTGAGTCTCAGCAAAATTGTTCTGGTAGGGGAACGATACCCGATCGAATCGTGTGCCGCCAACTCCTGCGGAGAGCGTATGGTGGGGGCGGATCACCACCCCGCCTGACCAACAACACCCCGCACGCCATGCCGCTGCCACAAGGCTATGCCGACGGCCGACCAGTAGCCCCCACACTTCGTGCCATTGCCGACCGGGCGAGTCAACGACCCATCCCTACCACCGCCAGCGCCATGCACACTCCTTCTTGTCCTCCAACCGCTGCGTCAGCGTGTCCCCTATCTCGTCGCCCTCTGCGACCCTCCGTGTCTCCGCACCCCTGCGGTGAACCGTCCCGTATTCGTCACTCGTCACTCGTCACTCGTCACGCCCCGGTCCCCGCAACTCCCCCGTCAACTCCCACTCCGCGACCGGGAAGCCCGCTGTTCGCCCGCGCGGCCAGTGCTCGCCGCCAGCCGCCAGCCAGTCGAGGGTCGCCAGGGCCTCGTCGCGCTCCAGGCGTAGGAGGGCTTCATACGGGGCGAGGGTCGCCGCTTCCAGCAGCGTCGCCGCCGCCGTCCACGGTCCCTTCGCCACACGCTCACGCACCGCCACGAAGAGCCCCAGCTCGTCGCGGTGGATCGCGACCTCGTAGGTCGCGGCCTCCCGATGATGGAAATACCGCTCCCGCTGCCCGGCCCGGTGCGCCGCGTAGCGAGCCGGGCCGAGATGCC